>NZ_NMPP01000075.1:0-44502 GCF_009192885.1 Xanthomonas sp. LMG 12462
CCTTGAAGCCGCCGTTCTTGTAGGTCACCGCCATGCCGACGCCGCGCGCGTCCTGGTCCATGCGCCGCGCGCCGTTGCCGTTGGCGGCCATGGTGTACAGCGCCTGGCTGAAGCCGGCCGGCGTCAGCGCCGCGGCAGTGGGATTGGCGGCGAGGTTGCGGAAGCGGGCGATGTCGCTGCCGCCTCGCGCTGCGCGTTGGTCAGCGCCGGGTCGGTGTCGTTGAACAGCTTGTTGTACAGCCCGCTGTTGACCGCGTAGGTGCGCAGCGCGTTGCGGGTGGCGTTGCTGTTGCCCTCGGTGAGCAGCAGTTGGTACAGGTCGCTGCCGACCAGGCTGTCGATCGGCGTGCGGTCGGCGGCCAGGGCATCGCCCATCGCCGCGGCGGGGCCGGCGCCGAAGCGGCTGGCGGTGGCGTAGTCGGTGCCGAGCGTGCCGGCGTCGAGCAGGGTCGGGGTGACGTCGACCTGCAGCTTGCCCTCGCCCACCGCGAATTCGCCGTGCAGCGGCACTTCCAGATCGCGCAGCCGGCCCAGGCCGGCCTCGCCGTCGCGGGCGCGGTAGCTGGCGCCGGTGGCGAGGCTGTCGCTGTTCTCCGCCTGCACCTCGCGCAGTTCGTCGAGCACGCTGGAGCCGCCGGCGGCGGTGGCCGGTGCGGCCGGCTGGCGCAGGGACGTGCGCGGCGCCGCGGCCAGCAGCCCGTCCTCGCCGGGCAGCGCGCGCGGCGCGGTGCGGGCGGTGGTGGCGCGCTGGCCCGGCACCGGCAACGCGCCCAGGGCCACGCCCGCGGCGCTGGCGCTGGCCGGCGGCGGCAGGTCGTCGCCGGCGGCCACGGCCGGCGCGGACGCCGGCAGCGCGGACGCCGCGTAGGCCGGGGCCGGCACGCCGCCGCCGAGGCGGTCGGACACCACCGCGGCGCTGCGCGGCATGCGTCCGTTCATGCCGGCGAACGGATTGAGCGGGCGCCCGGCAGCGGCGTAGGACGCCGGGCCGTTGGCGGCCGGCAGGCCGTTGTCGTACTGGCCCGCCTCGCGCGCCTGCGCCGCCAGTGCGGCGCGGAAGTAGCTCTCGGCCTTGCGGTTCTTGCCGGCGCTGCGGTACACGCGGCCGGCGGCGCCAAGCACCTGCGGCGAATCCGGCGCCTGCGCCAGCGCGCGCTGCAGGTAGTCCTCGGCGCTGTGCAGGTCGCGCAGCGCGGCGGCGGTGTTGGCCGCGGCGATCAGCGTGTCCAGGTCGTTGGGCGACTGCTGCAGTTGCTGCTGGTACAGCACCAGCGCCTGGCGCTGGTCGCCGGCGGCGGC
Organism: Xanthomonas sp. LMG 12462; assembly: GCF_009192885.1. NCBI lineage: Bacteria > Pseudomonadati > Pseudomonadota > Gammaproteobacteria > Lysobacterales > Lysobacteraceae > Xanthomonas > Xanthomonas sp. LMG 12462. The sequence goes on from NZ_NMPP01000075.1 coordinate 1,300, forward strand.
GTACAGCCGTGCCAGCGCGGCCACCGCCTGCGGATCCTGGTTCTGCTGCGCCAGCAGCGGCGCCAGCGCGTCGTAGGCGGCTTCGAGGTTGCCGAGTTCGCGCAGGGCATCGACCTGGCGCAGCACGTAGCCGCTGCGCAGCGCCTGGTAGCGGCGCTGCTGCTCGGCGCTCATGTCGCTGTCGCGCAGCTGGCGCAGGGTCGCCGCCAGTTCCGCGTCCTGGTGCGCGCGCAGCAGCACGCCGGCGTATTGCAGGCGCGCCTCGGTGGAGGGGTTCTGTGCGACCAGGCGCTGCGCCAGGGTCAGCGCGCGCTGGTTGCTGCCGATGTCGGCATAGGCGCCGGCCATCGCCGCCAGCAGTGCCGGCTGTTCCAGCGCGTCGCCCAGCGCGGCCTCGGTGCGGCCCAGCAGCAACTGCGCTTCGCCACCGCGGCCCTGCTGCTGCAGCAGGCGCGCCGTGGCCGCCTGCTGTTCGACCCAGGCGGTGTTGCGCAGCGCGCTCATCTCGGCGGTGCGGGCATTGGCCGGAATGCGTTCCAGGCTGGCGTAGGCGCTGGCCCAGTCGCCGCGTTCCTGCGCCAGCAGCGCATTGGCGTACAGCGCCTCGGACATGTCGCCGTGCACTGCGAGCAGGCCGTCCATGACGCTGCGCGCCTGGTCCGGACGCCCGGCCTGCTGGTACAGGCGCGCCAGGTCCAGCCGCACCCACGGATCGCCCGGGTTGTCGACCATCGCCTTTTCCAGCTCGCTCTGCGCGGTGACGGTGTCGCCGGCCTCCAGCGCCTGCTGCGCGCGGGCGCGCTGCAGGTTGGCTTTCAGCGCGGACTCGCCGCCGGCCTGCTGGCGCTGCGCCGGGCTGAGCCTGGCGAACAGCGCATTGGCCTCGTTGGCGCGGCCCTGGCGGCTGTACAGGGCGATCAGGCCCTGCAGCGCGCCGGCATCGTCGGCATGCAGGCGCAGCGCCTCGCGGTAGCTCTTTTCGGCGGCGGCGGCATCGCTGGCCGACTGCAGGTCGCCCAGCAACGCGTAGCCGGCGGCCTCCTCGGGCTTGAGCTTGACCGCCTGCTGGACCAGGCGCAGCGCGGCGTCGGTGTCGCCGCGGGTGCGCGCGGCCTGCGCCTGCTGCAGCTGCAGCCAGTAGCGCGCGCTGTCCAGCGCGCTGCGCCACTTGCCGTTGGCGGCCGCGGCCGGGCGCAGCAGTTCCTGCGCTTCGCCGAAGCGCTGCTGGCGCAGCCGCACCGAGCCCAGGCCACCCAGCGCCTCGGCATCGCGCGGACGCGCGCGCAGCACCTGCGCGAAGCGCTGTTCGGCCAGCGCCAGGTTGCCGGCGTTGAGCGCCTTGAAGCCTTCGCCCAACTGTTCGCCGGCCGGATCGCCGCCTTGCGCGCGGCGCTCCTGCAGTTGCGCGGCCTTCTTGGCGATCTCGGCATCGTTCGGATTGGCGGCCAGGAACGCCTGGTACAGCGGCGCATCGGCGGGGCCGGCATTGAGCCACAGCAGCGCCTGGCGCCAGCCGGCACGCGCGGGACCGGCGACATCGGCGCGCTTGCTCAGCGCGGCGAGCTGGGCGATGCCCTCGCGCCGCGACGGTTCCCGGTAGGTCTGCACCTGCGCCAGCGCCAGCGCCGCGGCGGTGTTGTCCGGCTGCGCGGCAGCCAGGCGGCGCAGGCCGTCGCGTGCGCCGTCCCAGCCCTGCGGGGTGCCGGCCAGCGCCTGGTAGTACTCCAGCGCCAGCGAGTCCGGCGGGCCCTTGCCGTCGAACAGCGCCTGGTAGGCGCGCACCGCGTCCACGTAGCGGCCGGCGGCGGCGGCGCGGCGTGCGTTGCGCAGGTCGATGTTATCGCCGGTGCCGCCGATCGACATGGCCAGGCGCTGGGTCTGCGGCGCCTGCGGATGCGCCTTCTGCAGCTGCGCCAGGCGCTTGCGCGCGTCGGTCTGGCGGCCCTGCGCCAGATCGATCTGGGCCAGGCCGAGCAGGGCGTCGGGCTGGTTCGGGTCGACCCGCAGCAGCTTGCGCCAGGCGTCGGCGGCGAGATCGTCGCGGCCCTGGTCGTGCCAGTAGTTGCCCTGGCTGACCAGTTGCTGGGTGGCGTCGGCGTTCTGCGCGTGCGCGCTGCCGGCGAGCAGGCACAGGTCGATCATGCCGGCCAGGTACAGGGGTTTGAGGTTCATGCGGAGCATTGGGTTCTCCAGGCGGGCTGCAGCGCGCCGTCTGCGGAAAAGCGGTAGCGGTTGTCGAGCCAGGCGCGTCCGAACAGGATCAGCACCCGGTCGTAGTAGGGAAGCCGTGCCGCGGCGGCGTCGCCGGGCGCGGGAATGCGTTGCACCTGCGCCTGGAGCAGCGCCGGTTCGCGCAGCGCGCTCAGGTACGGCAGCAGGGCCGCGGCGAAGCCGGGCGGCGCCTGGCCGCTGCCGACGCCCTGACGGCTGTCGATCTTCTCGTCGAGACGGCCCTGCGCGCGCAGTTGCTGCAGCGGGCCGGACAGGTCGTCGAGCAGCGCCTTGCGCAGCGGATCGGCGGCATCGAGCATGCCGGCCCACAGGTACACGCGGATGGCGTCGTAGCTGCCGATCGCGCCCTTGTCGGGGTCGATGCCGAACGCGCGGCCGTCCCAGGCGGTCCAGTCCGGCGCGAAGCCGATCGGCGCGCTGTCGCGCAGCATCCGTGCGCTGCGCGTGGCCAGGCCGGCCCACGGTCCCTTCGGATCGACCGCGGCGAAGCGCCGCAGCAACTGCAGCGGCAGGTAACTGGGGTTGAGCGTCCAGCGTTGCGGCCTGACGAACCCCTTGGCCGCCGGCAGCAGCATGCTGCCGAACCCGGGCAGCTCGGCCAGCTCGGTGCGTCGCACCAGCGCCAGCATCTGCAGACCGGCCTGGGTGTAGCCGGGCCGTTGCCACAGGCGCCCGGCCTCGAGCAGCACGTAGGCGATCCACAGGTCGGCGTCGCTGGCGCTGTTGCCATCGAGCACGCGCCAGCTGCCGTCGCTGGCGCGGCCCCACAGCCAGGCCGGCAGCACCTGCTGCGGGCGGCCGCCGCACAGGTTGTGCCGGGTCCAGCCGAGCACGCGCTCGAACAGCACCTGGTCGTTGGCCACCAGCGCGAAGAACAGCGCGTAGGACTGGCCTTCGGAGGTGCTGCGCTGGTCGGCGTGCTGGAAATCGATCACCCGCCCGCTGGCATCGAGGTGCTTGCCGACGAACGCGGTCCACTCGCGCCACGGCGCGCAGGCCGGCGCCGCCGCCAGCGCGGCGCGCGCCGGCGGCAGCAGCGTCGCCGCACCGGCGGCGAGCAGGCCGCCGAGCAGGCGTCGGCGTTGGCCGGTGTGTCCGTTCACTGCCCTGCCTGCAGCCGCGCCGCCGAATGCCGGCGCAGCACCACGCGCGCGGCCAGCGCCAGCAACACGCTCAGCAGCACCACCGCCAGGCCCAGCAACAGCGGGTGCTGCGAGAAGTACCAGCGCGCCCAGGTCGGCAGCGGCAGGTGACCGACATAGTAGGTCTGGTTACCGGCCAGGCTGCGCACCTTGCCCTTCTGCAGCAGCACCACGCTGCCCTGGAAGTCCTTCAGCGTGGCCGGCTCCAGCCAGGCGTCGAAGAAGTCCTCGACGCTGGCCGGGTCCTCGGCCAGCAGCGCGACCACGCTGCGCCCGGCCTTCAGCGGCGACTGGAAGCCCATCAGCACCACGTCGCCGGGTGCCGGCTTCACCGCCACCTCGGCGGTGGTCGGCAGGTCGGTGCGGCGCGCATCGAACGACAGGAAGCCGGGCAGCTTGTCCAGCACCCAGTCGCTCATCGCAAAGCGCCGCCCGCTGGCGCCGTCGCCGATCGGCAGCGCCGCGCTCCAGCGCTGGAACAGCGGTTGCGAGCGCAGGCTGCCGAACACCAGCAGGTCGCTGTCGGCATGCTTGTCGACCTCGGCGGCGTGGATCAGGGTCACCCGCAGCGCCGGGTAGCCGGTGGACGCGCCGAGCCGGCCGAGCAGGGTCAGCAGGTTGGCCATGTCCTGGTCGCCGATCTCGTCCGGCACCACCACGGTGGACTCGGACAGGTCGGCCAGGCGGGTGAACGGGAAGCCGGCATTGCCGAACGCGGCCAGGTTCGGCATCGCCATGTAGTGATGGAACGAGCGCAGGTCCACGCTGGAATCGGCGTCGATCGCGCCGGACACGTCGGGGAAGGTGTTCTTGCACGCTTCCGCCTGCGGGCGGTCGAAGAAGAAGTGGAAACGCAGCTGGCTGTTGGCCGAGAACGGCCCGGTCGGCAGCAGCAGTTTCTGCTCCACCGGCATCGCCCCCTTGGGCGAGAGTTCGTGCCACCAGCGCAGCGGCAGCGACTCGGCATAGGCGTGGCCGTTGAGCGGCAGCGTGGTGACGAAGGCATCGTTGATGCTGACGTTGAGCGCCGACTTGTTCTGCGTCTCCGGCACCGTGTAGCGATAGCGCAGGTTGACCGGGATGCCGTCGCGCTGCCACACGAACAGATCCGGCGGCAGCTGCAGGCCGACCCGGATCAGGTCGGGGTGGTAGCCGCTGACGTTCAACTGCGAGGTCTGCGCGACCAGATCGCCGAAGCGCACCGGCTTGTCGCCGGAGATCCAGTTGGGCGCGTCGTAGGGCTTGCGCGGCTGCGCCGGCTTGAGTTCGCCGATGCGCGCCACCGGGCCGTTGAACGGCGTGCCCAGGCTCAGCGCGGTGGCGGCCTGCTGCAGGTCGTTGTCGTTGCGGCCCAGCACCAGCAGCAGCTTGCCGGTGGCATCGCGCGGGTTGGTGATCATCGCCAGGGTCGGGCCGGCGATCTCGGTCAGGCCGGCCTGGGTCGCGGCCAGTTCCGCCGGCAGGGTCGCGGCGGTGGCGAACAGCACCGCGTTGCCGGTGGCCGGCACATCGCCGATGGCCACGCCGAACGACGCGCCGCGGTAGCCGGCCTGCGCGCCGAACCAGGAGGCGACGATGCCGGCGCTGCGCAGCGTGGCCAGGTCCGGGCGCTGCGGGAACACGAACGGCAGTTCCAGGCGGCGCGTATCGCGCTTGTCGTAGAACGGCACCGGCAGCAGCGCCAGGTCGTTGCGCAGCACCAGCGGGGTGGCGGTCAGCGACAGCCGCGTGGACGGATCGATGTTGGCCCACAGACTGGTGTGGTCCGGATCCTCGCAATCGCGGGTGTAGTGGCCGATCAGTTGCAGGTTGAGCCGGTTGTAGTCGCTGATCAGGCGCGGATCGATCGGCACGTCGCTCTGCTGCAGCTTGCCGGCGTTCTCGCGGCTGACCGGCAGGGTCGCCACGGTGACGCCGTTGACGCTGACTTTCAGGTGCGACAGGTCCGGCAGCAGCGCCGGCGAGTAGCTGTAGACCAGATGCAGGTTCGCCGCCTGCACCACTTCGTCGGTGCGGGTGCTGAAGGCGATACCGGCGCTGCCCTGGATGCCGCGCAGGGTCATCTCGTAGTCCACACCCAGTTGCTTGAGCGTGGCCGAGCGCTCGCGTTCGGCCGGAGACGGCAGCGGCGTGGCGGTCGCGGCGGCGGCCGGCGCCTGCGCGGTGGCGGGAAGGGTCGGCTCCTGGGCCAGGGCGAGGCCGGAGAGAACCGTGAGACAGCACGCAGCCAGGGCGGGTAGACGCATCGACGGCAACCGGATGGAAGTGAAAGAGAGGAATGAACGCGACACGATGGAACGGCGACTCACGGCGCAGCCTCCTCGCCGGCGGTGCGGCCGCGCCAGCCGCTGCGCGCACTGCTGGCGACGTGCTGGCCGAGGCGCCTGAAGCCGCGCATGCTGGCCGCGAACACGCGGCCCAGCGACACCCAGAAGCGGTCGCGGTCGTGACGGCCCCACTGCGACACCCAGATGTCGGCACGGGCGAAGGTGCAGGCCACCAGCCAGCGCTCCTGCTCGATCGACATCGGCCGGAACTGGATGCTGATTTCGCCGTCGCGGTCGTGGCGCACCATCGCCGGCAGACGCTTGGAGCTGCCGCGCTGCGGCAGCGCGATCTCCACCGGCAGGTCCGGCTCCACCGGCACCGGCTCGAGCAGGCGCAGCGCCATGCCGCCGGTGGAGAAGTTGACCGTGCGGCAGGCCAGTTCGCGGCCATCGGCCAGGTGCAGGGTGGCCGGGATATCCAGCGGCACGCGGTGCGAGCGGCGCACCTGGCGCATCTCGCTGGCGGTGGCGATGGTGGCGCCGAGCAACAGCACGTTGTACGCGGTCCAGGCCAGGTTGAACCAGATCGTCTGCGCCTCGCCGCCGGGCTGCACGCTGAGCAGGCGCATCACGCCCGCAGCCAGGCCGGCCAGGTTGAGCACCAGCAGGAACAGGTAGGGCTTGGCGATCTGCCCGTCGAAGTAGCTGCGCGGCACCAGGCCACCCTTGGGGGTGACGTTGAACTTGCCGAGCTTGGGATTGAGCAGCGCCACCAGCGTCGGGCGCAGGATGTACCAGGCCAGGGTGGTCTCGTAGACCTCGTTCCACAGCAGGTGGCGGAACTTGCCCTGGGTGCGCAGGTTGGTCAGGTTGGCCTGCAGGATGTGCGGCAGCGCATAGGCCAGGATCATCAGCGCCGAGGCATGGATCACGTGCGCGCCGAAGAACAGGAACGCCAGCGGCGCGGTCAGATAGACGATGCGCGGCAGCCCGTAGAAGAAGTGCAGCATCGCGTTGGCGTAACACAGGCGCTGCGACAGGCGCAGGCCCTTGCCCAGCAGCGGGTTGTCCAGCCGCGCGATCTGCGCCATGCCGCGCGCCCAGCGGATGCGCTGGGCGACGTGGCCGGACAGGCTCTCGGTGGCCAGGCCGGCGGCCTGCGGCACCGCGATGTAGGCGCTGCGGTAGCCGCGGCGGTGCAGCTTGAGCGCGGTGTGCGCGTCCTCGGTGACGGTCTCCACCGCCACCCCGCCCACTTCCTCCAGCGGCTTGCGCTTGATCACCGTGCACGAGCCGCAGAAGAAAGTGGCGTCCCACTGGTCGTTGCCGTCCTGCAGCAGGCCGTAGAACAGCTCGCCCTCGTTGGGCACCTTGCCGTGGTTGCCGAGATTGCGTTCGAACGGATCGGCGGAGAAGAAGTAGTGCGGCATCTGCACCACCGCCAGCTTGGCGTCGCGCAGGAACCAGCCCATCGCCACCTGCAGGAACGAGCGCGTGGGGATGTGGTCACAGTCGAAGATCGCCACGTACTCGCCGCTGGACTTCTTCAATGCCGCATTGATGTTGCCGGCCTTGGCGTGGAGGTTGTTGGTGCGGGTGACGTAGTGGATGCCGACCTGTGCGCAGAACGCGCGGAACTCCTCGCGGCGGCCGTCGTCGAGCAGGTAGATGTTGAGTTTGTCGGCCGGCCAGTCCATCACGCTGGCGGCGAGGATGGTCGAGCGCACCACCGACAGCGGTTCGTTGTAGGTGGGAATGAACAGGTCGACGCTGGGCCATTCGCGCTGGTCGGCCGGCAGCGGCAGCGGCCGCCGGTTCAGCGGCCACAGCACCTGGAAATAGCCCAGCGCCAGGATCACGAACGCGTACAGTTCGGCCAGCAGCAGGCCCAGGCCCAGGCTGAGGTCGACCGGGCTGCTCATGCCCACGGTCTGGGTCAGGCGCCACCAGATGTAGCGCGAGGACACCGCCAGCGACAGCGCCATCATCACCAGGATCGCCAGGCGGCTGCCGCTGCGCCGCAGCAGCATGGCCGCGGCGAACACCACCAGCGAGAACAGCAGTTGCTGCGGCACATCCATCGGGATGGCGACGACGAAGACCAGCAACACGGCGCCCAGCAGCCACAGCGACCAGTTGGCCAGGACATGCAGCGGGCGCGCGGCACGCGACGCGGAGGCAGCGCTCATCGGCGATTCCTAACAAGGGGAGGAGGTCGGCGCGCGGTCTTCCCCACCGCGCGGCGACGGCAAACAGGTGCGGCGCCCGCAGGCGCCGCATGGCATCAACGATTCAAGAAGCGCTTGAGCGGACCGCCCGGCGCCGGCACCGCGGCCTCGCGGCCGACCTCGAGCAGGCGCTGGAAAAGCTGCTGCAACGGCGTGCCGGTCGCGGTGCCGATGACGGCGGCCGACACAGGCGCCGCCGGTGCGGCGGGCGCGACCGGCAATGGCGCAGCCGGCCTGGGCTCGACCGCGGCGCGCACCACCGACAGCACCGGCGCCGGTGCGGGAGCCGCCGGCGGCGGCGCGGCGGCAGCCGGCTCGGCGGCGCTGAGCCGGTCGGCGGAAAAATCCTGGTAGGCGGTGGCGCCACTGCTGCCGAGCTTGGCGAACAGGCTGGAGACGTCGTCGCCGGTTTCGGCACCCGTTTGCTTGGACTTCTTGGACATGACGCCCCTCATGACGATCTGAAAATAGTCGGTCGCTACCGCCGCGCTCAGCCGGCCCTGGCCAGCACGAAGCGGCGCAGGTCTTCGTGTCCGGACGACAACGCACGCACGCCCAGGCCGGCCGACATCCCCACCTGCATGAACCATGCCTGATATACCCCTTCCAAGAAGCCGTCGGCACCGCCGGCCTGCCCGGCCAGGCCGATGTGCAGCGGCGAGCCGGCATGCAGCAGCTCGACGCGGTCGGCGTGCTCCTCGAAGCGCGCATAGCCCCACTCCAGCCGGTCCCAGACGCGGTTCACCGCGTCCTCCAGCTCCTGCAGGGTGGTGCAGGCGCCGACCTGGTGTTCGGCGGCGAAGCGGCGGCCGATGCGCGCCATCAGCAGGGCCAGGTCCTCGGCGCCCAGCTCCGCGGCGAACTCCTCGGCGAGCGCGCGCAGAAAGCCGCGCCACTGCCGCGAACAGGCATGGGTGCGGTAATGGGTCTGCAACGCGTGAGCGCTCATCGAGGAAGTCTCTGGGCAGGGACGGAACGACAACGGCGTAGCGGGTGTGGCGCCCCGGGCCGACCGTCGCCGGCCGTCACTAATGCGACACAGTTCTCACTTTGTGACGCAGTGTATCTCACTCTTTCTTCACCGCAAAGCCCTGATGCGCCGAACTGCGACCCCTGCCCGCCCGCTCCGGGACCGGCGCTGGGTCGGCACCGGCAGGGCCGCCCAGACTCAGTGCCGCTCCTCGGCCGGCACCTGGAACACCTGCCGCAGGTAGGCCAGATAGGCCGGATCGTCGCACAGGGTCTTGCCGGGCGAGTCGCTGAGCTTGGCCACCGGCTGGCCGTTGCAGCGGACCATCTTGATCACGATCTGCAGCGGCACCAGGCCCAGATCGTTGGTCAGGTGCGTGCCGACGCCGAACGCCAGCATGCAGCGATCGCGGAAATGCGCGTACAGCCGCATCACCTTGTCGATGTCCAGGCCATCGCTGAACACCAGGATCTTGCTGCGCGGATCCACCCGATGCCGCTGCAGATGCGCCAGCACCCGCTCGCCCCATTCGAACGGATCGCCGGAATCGTGGCGCATGCCGTCGAACAGCTTGCAGAAGTACAGGTCGAAATCGCGCAGGAACGCATCCAGGCCGACCACGTCCGACAGCGCGATGCCGAGATCGCCGCGGTACTCGCGCGCCCAGGATTCCAGCGCCGCCGCCTGCGAATCGCGCAGCCGCGGCCCCAGCGCCTGGAACGCCTGCAGGTATTCGTGCGCCATCGTGCCCAGCGGGGTCAGACCGTAGCGGCGGGCGAAGTACACGTTGCTGGTGCCGACGAACTGCTTGCCCAGGGTCTGCTGCAGCACCGGCAGCAGTTCGCCGTGCCAGGCGCGCGAATAGCGGCGGCGGGTGCCGTAGTCGGCGATGGCGCAGTTGTCGTAGCCCGGGGTGTCGCGCAGCAGCGCGATCTTGGCCTGCAGGCGGCGCAGGCCTTCGGCATGGTCGGCACCGCCGGCGTTGCGGAACCACACCTCGTTGACGATCGCCAGCAGCGGCACCTCGAACAGGATGGTGTGCAGCCACGGCCCACGGATATGCAGCTCGATCTCTCCGGGCACGCTGGTCGAGGCCTGCAGTTGCAGGTACTTGCGGTCCAGGTGGAACAGCGCCAGGAAATCGACGAAGTCCGGCTTGATGAAGCGCATCGTGCGCAGGTAGTCCAGCTCGTCCTCGCGGAAGCGCAGCGCGCACAGCGCGTCGATCTCCGCCGAGATCTGCGACAGGTACTGCGCCAGGTCGATGCCCGGGGTGCGGCACTTGAAACGGTATTCCACCTGCGCGCCGGGATGCTGATGCAGCACCGCCTGCATCATGGTGAACTTGTAGAGGTCGGTGTCCAGAAGCGAGTCGATGATCATCCGCCGATTATGCGCTCAGTGCGTTGCAGGCTCCGTCTTCGTGCTTTTCTGTGGGAGCGTCAGCCGCGACCGGGCGTTCCGATGAGGTGCGGCCGCGGCTGATGCCGCACAATTCAGCCATGGTGACAACGAGTGCAAGAGCAAAGCTTTCGCCTAGCGGCGAGTTACTTTTCTTTGCTTGTGCAAAGAAAAGTAACCAAAAGAAGCGCTTCACCACAGCCGAAGGCTGGTCAAGCACACCCTGCCTCGCGCCCTCCGCGCTGACGCGCTCCGGGTCCGCGTCCATCGCGGGGATCCGCGGAAGGGGCTTGGCTGCTTCGCAGCCAAGTCCGGGGCAGTCGCCTCACGGCGCCAGCCCGCCCGCCGGGGCGAAGCAGTGCTTCGCCTTTTCCGGCGAGCCCTGCCCTGCCGCGGACGGCGCACATCCCTGTGCGCCGCCCTTCGGGTGTTTCCCCGCGATGGCCGCCGCTTCGGAAGGGAACCCGATAAGTCAAAAGCAAGGGCAACAGCCAAAGCCAAGCGACTGCGACTCCCAAATGGACTCGCGATGATCGGTGTCCGGACGTGCTGTGGGAGGGACTCTCGCCGCCCTTTTGTGGGATCAGCCACGACGGCTTCCGAGGTCAGATCGTCCGCCTACTCCGTTCGTCGTGGTTGCATGACAGTTGACTCCTGCCAAGGGCGAAGCGCGCCCCTGATCCCTGACCCTCACCGCTTCAGCACCGCCTGCGCCGGCTTGTGCTGCACGGTGAAATCGCTGTCGCGCGCACCGCCGGCGTCTGGATCGGTGTACCAGCACCACAGCGCGATGCCGGCGATGCGCGGCTGCGCGTCGAGTACCTCGCGCCACTCGCGCAGCACTTGCGCCTGCAACGCGGTGTCGACCTCGGCCGTGCGTTGCTCCGGGCTTTCCCAGGGCGCCGCCAGGCTGCCGTGCGCCGAGCGCAGGCCCAGCTCGGCCACCCACACCGGGCGGCCGCTGCGTTCGCCCAATGCCTGCACCCGCGCGGCCGCCGCGCGCATCTGCGCGCGCCGTTGCTCCGGCGCGGCGGCCAGCGCCGGATACAGGCTGGTGCCGACGAAATCGAACCGGTCCCAGTAGCCGAAGCGCTCGGCCTGCTCCAGGCCGTCGGCGACATAGCCGATCGGGCCGCGATAGACCTGGCGCACCGCCGCCAGCAGCGCCGGCCACTGCGGCGCATCCTGCAGCTGACGCAGCTCGGTGCCGACGATCAGCGCGCTGGCGCGCTCGTCGGCGGCGACCTGGGCCAGTTGCAGCAACGCACGCCGGTAGGCGGCGAACCAGGCGTCGCGATCGGCCGGCGCGGCCTCGCCGGCCCAGTGCCCGGGAATCCACAGATGCACCTTCAGCACCGGCTGCAGGCCGGCGGCGCGCATCTGCCGCAATCCGGCGCGGACCAGCGCCGGGCTGCTGTCGCTGCCCAGCACCGGGGTCGAAGACTGCGGCGACGCCTGCCAGACGAAGGCGACCAACAGCGCACGCGAAGCGCCGGCCTCGGCCAGTTGCCGCAGCGACTGCTGCGCGGCGGCGCTACCCCACGGCGCCTGCGGCGACACCTTGACGTTGGCGCCCATCCAAGGCGGCGGCGCCGCACTGCAGCCGCCGGCGCTCAGCGCCAGCAGCAGCGCGGTCAGCAGTCTCACGGCGATCGGCGCCATACCCGGTAGATGCCCTGGTGGTAGACCAGACTGTAGCCCGGCAAGCCCTGCTGCCATAGCTGCGGGAAGCGACGGTTGAGGCTGTCCAGGGCGCCGGTCTGGCTGGCCGGGTCGCTGACCACCACTTGCGCCGGCATCTGCCGCGGATCGACCAGCGCCTGCTTGAAGCGCGGGTCGAACGGCAGGATCAGTTGTTTGGCCTCGCCGCGCGCGACGATCACCGGATAGCTGGCGCGGTCGTCGAGCAGGGTCGGCAGCCGCGCCTCGGCCAGCCACGCGCCCAGGTGCGCAGCGTCGGCATGGCGCGGCGGCGCCGGTGCCTGCAGCGCGGCGATCCAGTCGCGGGTGGTGGAGGTGGCGGTGCGGGCGATCACCCAGCCGCTGGACACCGCGCCGGCCAGCAGCAGCGCCAGGCCCAGCCAGCGCAGGTTGCGGCGCAGGTCGCCCAGCACCAGCGCCGCCGGCACCAGCAGCAGGGCGAGGAAGTCCAGCGGCTGCGCCGTGAAACGCGCCCAGGTGGCGAGCGTGCCGGCGCCGATCACGGTGGCGGCGGCGGCCAGCACGCTGCGCCAGGTGTCGCTGTCGCGGGTGTGACGCAGCAACAGCAACAGCGGCGCGCTGACCACCCCGGCCAGCAGCAGCCACAGCGGCGGCCACCACGGCTGCGCCGCGGCCTGCTGCAGCCACGGCTGCAGCGCCGCCTGCGCCGAGATGCCGCGGAAGGCGGACGTGGCGTCGCGCACGAACAGCAGCGGGTCGCCGAAGAACATGTAGTTGAGGTACATCCATGCCCCCACCGCGAACAGGAACGGCAGGTAGCACACCAGGTAGAACGCCAGCGGCGCCTGCCGCATCAGCCGCGGCGGCGCGATCAGGAACAGCCACGGCGCCAGCCCCACCGCCAGGAAGCAGGCGCGCTCGTCGACGAAGAACAGCAGGCACAGGCTCGCGGCCAGGCGCAGGTAGGCGAAGGCTTCCGGATCGTCGCGGAAATGGCGCAGCGCGCGCGCGGCCACGTAGAACACCAGCAGGCCCAGGCCCTGGTTGTTGCCGGACAGGGTGGGCCACAGGAAGAACGGCTGGATCACCACACCCGCACTGAGCGCCCAGGCCCAGCCGCGGCCCAGGCCGGCGGCGATGTCGCGCCACAGCAGGGTCACCAGCGTCGCCCCGGCCAGCACGTCGACCAGGTACGGCAGCAGCGGCGTGGACAGGCCCGGCAGGCCGCCGAGCAGCACGCCCAGGTACAGCGAGGCCTGTGCGTACAGGAAACCCAGGTACTCGATGCGGAAGCCGGCCGCGTCGCGCAACAGCAGCAGTTTGGCGTACTGCGCCATCGCGTCGTCGCTCATGTAGCCGTGCGCGAGCAGCCGGTGGCACAGCAGCGCCAGCAGCGCCGCGGTGAACACGAACACCGCGGTGCCGCGCGCGCGCGGCGGCGCGTCAGTCGTCGAGCGCGGCGCGGCGCTCTTCGGCCATGTGCTTGCTGATGCCATGGGTGGTCTTTTCCCAGTAGAACGGGTTGCGGATGAGCTGCCACAGGCCCTTGTAGGCGGCGATGGACTGCAGCAGCCAATACAGCGGCACGGTCAGCGCGTAGGGCGCCAGGCGGAAGTAGTCGCGCTTGAACGCCGCCACCAGGGTCATGTAGATCAGGAAGCCATTACCGAGCAGCAGGTTGAGCAGGCTCAGGTACAGCAGCGCCGGCGGGAAGAACGGATCGAAGAATTTCGAGCCCACCGCCAGCCACAGCCCGTAGCTCAACCACATCAACGGCGCGGCCAGCGCGGTGAAGAAGGTGCCGCCGACGAACAGCTGGAAGCCCCAGAACCCGCGCACGCCGGTGGAGCGGTACAGCTGCACCGGGTCGCGCATGTGCACCAGCCAGGTCTGCATGTAGCCCTTGAGCCAGCGCGAGCGCTGCCGGATCCAGTTGGGGATGCTGACGTTGGCTTCCTCGAACGTGGTCGAGTTGACCACGCTGACCCGGTAGCCCTGCTGGGTCAGGCGCACGCCCAGGTCGGCGTCCTCGGTGACGTTGTACGGGTCCCAGGCGTGGACCTTGCGCAGGATGTCCAGGCGGAAGTGGTTGGAGGTGCCGCCGAGCGGAATCGGGATGCGCAGGGTTTCCAGCGCCGGCAGGTAGAAGTCGAACCACAACGTGTATTCCAGCGTGAACATGCGCGTGAGCCAGTTCTCGTCGGCGTTGTAGTAGTTCAGCCGCGCCTGGATGCAGGCCACGTCGGCCGGCGACTTGCGGAACGCGGCGACCACGCGCTTGAGCTGGTCCGGCTCCGGCTTGTCCTCGGCGTCGTAGATGGTGAGCATCTGCCCGCGGGCGAAGCGCAGCGCGTAGTTGCAGGCCTTGGGCTTGGTCTTGGGCTGCGACGGCGGTACCCGGATGATCTCGAAGAACGCCTCCAGGCCCAGGGCCTTGGCCGCCTCGATGGTCTCGGTGTCGTCGGCCTCCAGCACCAGCTTCACGTCCAGCTTGGAGGTGGGGTAGTCGAGCCGGCGCAGCGCGTTGGCCAGGATCGGCAGCACGTCCGGTTCCTTGTACATCGGCACCAGCACCGTGTAGACCGGCAGGTCCTCGTCGCCGAGCGAGGCCACTTCCTCGTCGCTGACCTTGATGTCGATGCGGCGCCGCGCACCGCGCCAGGCCAGCACCAGCTTCAGCCCGAAGGTGGCCAGGAACGCCACCGCGATCAGCGTGTTGAGCGCGATCAGGGTGACCAGCGGCCACAGCGCCAGCGCCGCGGCCAGCACCACCGTGAGCGCCACCAGGAACACCGACTGCGCGCGGGTGATCACCTGCCGCGCCGAATGCTCGGGCGCATGTTCGGCCAGCAGGTTCAGCGCATCGTGGGTGAGCTGCGCGTCGGCGTGCTGCTGCAGGCTCCAGACGATGTCGAACTTGGAGGTGCCGACGAAGCGCACCTGCTCGCCGTAGGTGGCGCGCGCCCAGGCGAAGATCTCCGGGCCGGGATCGGCCACCGCCAGCACCAGCTGGCCGTCCTCCTCGCGCCACGGCAGCACCAAGCGCTGCGCGTAGTCGGCCAGCCGCTCCGGCTGGAACAGCGCCGGGTCGATCGGCTGCTTGAGCAGGTTGGCGAAGTTCAGCCCGAAGTGCTGCGCCAGCACCGTGTAGAAGCGCAGCGGCGCGACCCCGCGCTGGGCCAGTACCACGTCGCCCAGCCGCGAGCGCCAGCGCGACTGCAGGGCCAGCGCGTTCTGCAGCTGCGGCGGGTCGATCACCCCTGCGGCGACCAGCGCCTCGCCGATCGGCGCCTGCAGGCCGCCCTCGGTGGGCAGCCGCCCGAGCCGGCCGGGCACGCTCGCCTCGGCGGCGACGCTCTCGTGTTCGCCGGACACGGCTAGAACCGCCACCAGGCAGCCACGAACGGACCGCCCGCACCGCCGGTGTTGCGCCCGGCCACCGGCTGCTGGTAACCGAGCTGCAGCTGCGTGCCGCCGGGCAGCGTGTACAGCACCGAGGCCTGCAGCTTGCTGAAATCGAAGTTGTTGCCGCGGATCGGCGTGTTGTCGCCGGGCGCGTAGATCCGGTTCGGGCCCTTGCCGTTGCCCAGGCTCTGGATCACGTTGAACTCACCGATCAGCATCCAGCGCGGGGCCAGCGCCAGGCCGCTGGACACGTCCAGCCGCGCCTCGTCGGAGGCGTCGCCGCCGCGCAGCCGCACCGCCGTGCCCAGGTCGACATAGCCGTCGTGTTCGCCCAGGCGATAGCCGCGGCCCACGCTGTAGCGCAGCTCGGCGCCGTAGTCGCCCTGGCCCAGTGCCGGCCGCTCGCCATCGCGCTGGCGCGCATACGCGGGCACCAGCGCCAGCACCTGCAGCGCGCCCTGCCAGGGGCCGTCGCGGCCGTCCGGGTCGAGCCGGTAGCGCAGGCCGATTTCCTGGTCCGACCAGCCGCTGCTGTGGCGGTCGCCGTAGCCGCTGTCGTTGCGGTAGCCGACCTTGCTGAAATAGAAGTTGCCGACCAGGGTCAGGTCCGCGCTCAGCCCGTATTCGCCGTAGAGATTGAGCTGGTCCTGGCGGCTGCGCCCGGCATCGGGGAAGTTGCCCGACTGGCCGTGGCTGTTGAACACCGCGCCGCCATCGGTATGGCTGGCCTTGAGGATCACCAGCCCGTGACCGGCCTCGTCGACCCAGGCGCTGGCCCAGCAGGGACCGGCCGCCAGGGCGAGCAGCGCCAGCGCCAGCCGCGCGCGGCGCGCAGGCGTGGCGCGGTGGGCAGCGGGCATGGGCACAGCGGACGCGCAGGCGCGCGCGTGGGTGCGCGGACGCACGCCGTCGAAATCATGCATGGTTGAGTTCCTGGTGGGGTTCCCCCGAACCGGAAAGCAGGCGCAGTCCAGGAGAGATCGGCGGAACACGTCATTTGTTAAGTGACGTACTTCCCAATATAGCGAATTTATGTTGCCATGCCGCACGCGCGCGCAATGCGGCCGATTTCGTTCAGCCTGGGCGGCGCCAGCACAGCCGGGCGAAGGTGACCCAGGCATGCAGCCAGATCACTGCCCACACCGCCACCTGCACCGGCCAGGCCCGGGTCGGCGCCTCGAACTTGCGGAAGTAGCGCCATAGGCCGCGGTGCTTGTGCCACTCGACGAACCACGGGCGTCTGCGGCTGGAGACGCCGCGCACGTGCAGCACGCGCAGGCGGTTCAGCACCGCCACCGTGGCACCGGCCTGGCGCACCCGGCGGCACAGGTCCAGGTCCTCGGCATGCAGCCGATAGCCGGCATCCCAGCCGCCGATGCGGGTGAACAGCGCGCGCGGCAACAGCATCAGCGCACCGGACAGCGCCGGCACCGGCTGCAACGGCTGCGCCGGGTCGGCCGCCAGCGCCAGCCGCGAGCCGGCCAGGGGATGCCGCAGCATCGCCGCGAAGTCCGGATCGCGGCGGCGTACCGCGGCGTCGGCGCGGCCGTGCTCGTCGACCTGCTCCACGCCCAGCAGCGCCTCGCCGAGCGCGGCGGCCTGCGCGCGCAACTGGGCCAGAGTGTCGGGCTCGACCATCAGGTCGGGATTGACGAAGGCCAGCCACGGCGCGTCGCTGGCCGCGGCGCCCTGGTTGCAGGCGGTGGCGAAGCCGGGGTTGTCGGGATTGGCGATGAAGCGCACCCGCGCATCGTCCAGCGCGTGCCGCTGCACCACGGCGAGGGTGTCGTCGCGCGAGGCGTTGTCGACCACCCGGATCTGCGCCACCTCGGCCGCCGCGCGCAACCGCTGCAGACAGGCATCGATGGTGCTGCCGCTCTCGTAGGTCACCACCACCACGGCTATCTGCTGTTCGCTCATCCGCCAATTATCCCGCATGTGCCGCCCGCCACGCGCACGGCGGGCATGGCGGCGGCGGCGATTGCCGCGCATACTCTGCGCCCCGTGCGCTGCGCGGCCGCTTGCGGCCCCGCGCGCATGGGAGACGGAGCGATCCGTGTCCTCTCCTTCGCCCAGTGCAGATGCCGGTCAGCGTTGTTTCCTGTCCCAGGCTGCCGCCCCACCCCGCAGACCGCGCGCGCCGCCTGAGCCCGCGCCCATGCCGAGATGCCGGCGGCGCCCGCTTCTCCGCTCCCGATCGCGCGACCGGGCCCTGTCCCCGGCCTCCTCGCTTCTGGTCTAGACCAACCACCCGCAAGGGCCGCGCTGTGGCGCATGGCATGCCCAGCCTGCGGCCGCTGGCACGGCGCGCCGGGTCGTGCCGGCGCCGCGAGGCACGCGCATGAGCGCCCGCCACCAGATGCACGGCATGGGCACGCAGACCGTGGCCGCCGACTGGCCGCCGCTGTCCGACGGCGAGGTGGAAGCCCTGCTGCAGCAGTACGCCCTGCCCGGCCGCCTGCACGCCTTGCGTTGGCACAGCCCGCGCCCGTTCTCGGCGGCGGCGGAGGTCGAGACCGGCGTCGGCACGCTGTTCGTCAAGCGCCACCACCGTCGCGTGCGCGACCTGCACGCGCTGGGCGAGGAGCATGCCTTCATCGCGCAGCTGCGCGCGCAGGACGTGCCGGTGCCGGAGGTGCTGCGCGACCGCGATGGCGCCAGCGCCGTGCGGCGCGGCCACTGGACCTACGAGGTGATGCGCGCCGGCGCGGGCGAAGACCGCTATCGCGAGGCGATGTCGTGGACGCCCTTCGCCGACACCGCGCAGGCCGCTGCCGCCGGCCGCGCGCTGGCCGCGCTGCACCGCGCCGCCGCCGGCTACGCCGCGCCGCCGCGCAGCACCACCGTACTGGTCGCCAACCTGCGCCTGTTCGCCCAGCCGCAGCCGTTGCAGGCGCTGGAACACGATCTGGCACGGCGTCCGGCGCTGGCCGCATGGCTGCAGCAACGCGACTGGCAGGACGACCTGCGCGTGCAGCTGGTGCCCTGGCACGCACAGGCCTGGCCGCTGCTGCAGACACCGCCGCCGGCACTTTGGACGCATGGCGACTGGCACGCCTCCAACCTGCTGTGGCGCGGACACGGCGCCGCCAGCACGGTCAGCGCGGTGTTCGATTTCGGCCTGGCCGACCGCAGCTTCGCCCTGTTCGACCTGGCCACCGCGATCGAGCGCAACCTGATCCCGTGGCTGCAACTGGACGACGGCGGCACCGCCGTCGCCGATCTCGACCAGCTCGATGCGCTGCTGCACGGCTATTCCACCCTGCTGCCGCTGGACGCGGCGCACCTGCGCCTGCTGGCCGCGCTGCTGCCGCTGGTGCATGCCGATTTCGCGCTCAGCGAGATCGAGTACTTCGCCGGCATCACCGGCTCGGACATGCACGCCGAGATCGCCTACCGCCGCTACCTGCTCGGCCACGCCGCCTGGTTCGGCGAGGGCGAAGGCCAGCGGCTGTTGCGGCACCTGCAGCGGCGTGCCGCGGCCGCGCCATGAACCATCGCATCCACGCCGACACGTCCCCCGTCACGCCCGCCGTGCGCGCACCGCGCGGCGCTGCCGCTTTCCACTTTCGTTTCGTTTCCCCGAGGTCGTTCCGCATGCTTCCCACCCGCCGCTTCCCCGCTCCGCACGCCCTCGCGCTGGCCCTGGCCACCGCCCTGCCGCTGCCGGCCCTGGCCGCCGACGCTGCACCGGCGTCCGCCAGCACGCAGACCCCGGTCGAACTGGACGCGATCAACGTGCAGGGTCGCCAGCCGCACGACCGCAGCAGCCTGAGCGGCTATGGCGATGCGCCGCTGCTGGACACGCCGATGGCGATCGACACCATCGATCGCACGCAGCTGTCCGACCGCCAGGTGCGCGTGCTCAGCGAGGTGCTGCGCGCCGAGGCCGCGGTCGGCGACAGCTACGCGCCGATCGGCTACTACGAGAACTTCCTGGTCCGTGGCTATTCGCTGGATGCGGCCAACAGCTACCGCATCAACGGCCTGACCATCGCCGGCGAACAGAACGTGGCGCTGGAGAACAAGGAGCAGGTGCAGGTGCTCAAGGGCCTGTCCGGGGTGCTGTCCGGCATCACCACCCCGGCCGGCGTGATCGACTACCAGACCAAGCGCCCGCAGCACGTGCGCAGCCTGGTGCTGAGCGGCGACGACGACGGCAGCCGCGGCGCGGCGGTGGACCTGGGCGACTGGTTCGGCAGCGAGCGCCAGTTCGGCCTGCGCGTCAACGCCGCGCACGAGACCCTGCGCAGCTATGTCGATCACGCCGACGGCCACCGCAATTTCCTGTCGCTGGCGGCGGACTGGAACATCGACCCGCAGTCGACCCTGCAACTGGACGTGGAATACCAGGACCGCCAGCAGCGCTCGGTGCCGGGCTATCAGTTGCTCGGCGGCACGCAGCTGCCGAGCAAGGTGTCCGTGCATCGTCTGCTCGCCTACCAACCGTGGTCCAGGCCGGTCGGCATCGAGGCGCTGAATGCGCAGGCGCGCTACGAATACCGCTTCAGCGACGCCTGGAATCTGCAAGTCGCCGCATCGCACAGCCGCGCGCTGATCGACGATTACTCCAGCTTCGCCTGGGGCTGCTACGGCGCGGCCAGCTGCGCCGGCGACGCGGTGCCCAACCATTTCAGCCGCGAAGGCGACTACGACATCTACGACTACCGCAGCCCTGCCGACAGCCGCCGCAACGACGAACTGCAGGCGATCGCCAGCGGCAGCGCCAGCACCGGCGTGCTGCAGCACCAGTTCCAGGTCGGCGTCGACTACCTGCATCGCACCATCGACCGCCACGGCTCGATCAACGAGATGATCGGCAGCGGCAACATCGATGCCGACCCGCCGCTGCTGGCGCAGGCCGACGCCACGCTCGGCCCCAAGCGCCGGCGCCTGGACAGCGCGCAGACCGCGCTGCTGGCCAGCGACCGCATCGGCATCGGCGAGGCCTGGCAGTTGCTGCTGGGCGCACGCCAGGTGCGCTACGACGAACGCGCCTGGGACCGCGACGGCAGCCTGACCCGACGCACGCGCCGCTCGGTGTTTCTGCCGCAGGCGGCGCTGCTGTTGAAGCTGCAGCCGTCGCTGTCGCTGTACGCCAGCTTCGCCAAGGGCCTGGCCCCGGGCGGCACCGCGCCGTGGTTCGCCAGCAACGCCGACAGCATCCTCGCCCCCACCAGCACCTACCAGCGCGAGGCCGGCATGAAATACGAGCGCGATGGCGTGACCCTGGGCGCGGCGCTGTTCGACATGCGCCAGGCCAACCAGTACGCGCAACCGCAGGCCGACGGCAGTTTCCTGTTCGTGCAGCAGGGCCGCCTGCACAACCGCGGCATCGAACTGTCCGCCGCCGGCACGCTGGGCGCCGGCCTGCACCTGCAGGCCAGCGTCGCCGGCATCCGCGCGCGCGCCGAGGACACCGGCACGCCGGGCGACGAAGGCCACCAGGCACTGAACGTGCCGCGGCTGCGCGCCAGCGCCCAGGCCAGCTGGGACGTGCCCGGCGTCAGCGGCCTGGCGCTGCTGGGCGGCGCGCAGTACAGCGGCGCCAAGTACGCCGACCGCAGCGGCCAGGTCGCCGTCGGCGGCTACAGCGTCTACACCCTTGGCGCCCGCTACGCCACGCGCCTGGGCGCGGTGCCGACCACACTGCGGTTGAGCGTGGACAACCTCACCGACAAGCGCTACTGGCGCGACGTCGGCGCCTACGAAGGCGACGACTATCTGTTCCTCGGTGCGCCGCGGACGGCGCGGCTGGCGCTGCAGTTCGAGTTTTGAGGGCGGGGAATGGGGAATAGGGAATAGGGATTGGTAAAAGCCAAAAGCGGAACATGGCGCGTCACCTGTCTAGGAGCGACTTCAGCCGCGACGCGCTATTGCTGAGGGGTCGCGACTGATTCCCACAGACAAGCGCTACTCCTTCAACGAACACTGTCTTCTTCGCTCACAAAAACGCCTGACCTTGTTCTCCGGATCCACCATGACGTCATCCACTGCTGCTCCTTTCGAACACCAGCCGCGCCGATGACCACTGTGGCAGTCAGCTGTCATGCTGCCAAAACGCGCGAAGTGATGTGCTTTCCGATGGCGCAATGCGTCGGGACTGAAGTCCCTCCCACAGTGCACTCGGCGGGCTTGACGCCAGCCCCTGCGGGAGCGGCTTCAGCCGCGACGCGCTATTGCTGACGGGTCGCGGCTGAAGCCGCTCCTACAGCACGCGCGCAATGCACTGCGCTCGCGAACAATCCCCACTCCCGGCCTCCCACCATGTCTCCTCTCGAACTGCTCGCCGTGCTGGTCAATGTCCTGGGTGTGTGGCTGACCGCGCGGCGGGTGCGTTGGTGCTGGCCGGTCAACGTGGTGGCGGTGCTGTTGTATGCGTGGCTGTTCTATCAGTGGAAGCTGTATTCGGACATGCTGCTGCAGGGCCTGTACGTGGTGCTGCAGGGTTACGGCTGGTGGCGCTGGAGCAACGGGCTGGGCGACGACGGCAAGGTCCAGGTCGGGCCGCTGCCGTGGGGCGAAGGCCTGCGTTCGCTGCTGGCCGGCGCCGTCGGCGCGGCGCTGTTGGGCTGGTGGATGCACCGGCACACCGATGCGGCGCTGCCGTGGCTGGACGCGGCGCTATCGGCGTTCAGCGTGGTCGCCAGCGTGTGGGCCGCGCGCAAGCGCATCGCCAACTGGGGCCTGTGGATCGTGCTGGACTGCGTCTACGTCGGCGTGTTCGTGTACAAGGGGCTGTACCCCACCGCCGCGCTGTACGCCGGATTCGTGGCGTTGGCGGTGTACGGACTGCGCCTGTGGCAGGCCGATCTGCGCCGCGCGCAAGCCGTCACCTGACACGCCACGCGCTCTTTGCCGCCTGGCGGCACAGCGCGTGCCGTCGTCAACTCGATGCGAATGGCGCGCCGCAGCCGCACGAGCATCACGCGAACATCAGTCGCCCGCATCGTCCGCGACCCTGCCGGCAGCGTAGTCTTGTCAGCAACGCTTCTCCACGCTCTGGATTTCGCATGCACTTCGCCACCGCCGCCGGCTTCGCCCAACGCATCGCCGATGCGCTGCTGGCGCGCATCGCCGCCGGCGAATGGCGCGCCGACCAGCGCCTGCCGGTGGAGCGCGAACTGGCCGCATTGTTCGGTTGCACCCGCATCACCTTGCGCGAGGCGCTGCAGCAACTGGAATCGGACGGGCACATCTACCGCGAGAATCGCCGCGGCTGGTTCGTCAGCGCGCCGCGGGTACGCCACGATCCCAACAGCATCGCCGGCTTCATGCAGTACGTGGCCGCGCAGGGCGGCGTCCCGCGCACCGAACTGCTCGCCGCGCAGCGCCAGCCGGCCGGCCCGGCGCTCGCCCGGCACCTCCACCTGGACGATCCCGATGCAGAGGTGTTCGTGCTGCGCCGGCGCCGCTGGATCGGGCGCCGCGCGGTGCTGCTGGAGACCAATGCGATCCTCGCCGCGTGGGCGCCGCGCCTGCTCGACCACGACCTGGCCGGCTCGCTGAGCGCCGTGCTGACCCAGCGCCTGGGCTTGCGCCAGGCGCGCAGCCGGCTGTCGATGTATCCGGCCACACTCGATGCCGAGCAGGCCGCACTGCTGCAATCCACCGCCGGCACGCCGTGCTTCCGCCTGCAGCGCGTCAGCTACGATCCCGACGGACATGCCGTGGAATTCGACATCGAGTCCTGGCGCCACGACGTGCTGGAAGTGTCGGTGGATGTCTACGCGCCGCCGGAATGAGTCCGGCTTGTTCGCTATCGCGACACGAGGTGGAGACGCAGCGGACCACACCCGCTCCCAACCAGGAACCAACAGCGACGCCGCTGGCGTCTGATTGCAATATCAGTCGTGACCGACTGCCGCGCCAGCCGAGGGGTCAGGGAGCAACGCTTCAACAACCCTATAACAGGCGCACGTCGGCAATTTCCGCCTCACCACCAGAACCATAGACGATGGCTGCCCTTGCCGATGGCGTAGTCCCCCTGCCCGTTCGCAATGCCCGCGATGCCTTTCCGCAACGCCGCAAGCCACGCCGAGCCGACCTCAAGTGCAGCTGGCGCTGCGTCTACGGGAAAAGACCAGTGATCGTCGGTCGTGGACAGCGTGAAGCGCAGCTTCTCCGGCGCCACCCAAGCGGCGAGCCCGCGCCGGTTGTTCGGCACGCCAAGTTCGGTCTTGCTCGGTGCAGTAATGAGAAGCGTGCGGGAACCGGCGCCGTCGGCAGCCAAGGCGTCCAGCAACGCCAACAGCGACTGGCATCCAGTTGGATCTGCGTTGAGATGCCAGCCGGGATAGTTGCGCTCGTTCTCGAGATAGCGCCACAGCGAGATGCGGCCGGTTTGCGTCCAGCGATGGGCAAGCCGCAGGTCGGGCGGCGACAGGCTAGGCATCGAACAACGCACGTTGCGGATCCGGCGGCGGCAGCGTGTCGTACAGGCGCTGCAGCTCTTCGCGGCAGGCGCGCAGCGGATCGTGCATCAGGAAGCCGGCCAGGCGCGCGTGCCAGGCCGGCCAGCGCGTGGCCAGCGCGTCCATGTCGCCGTCGGCGGCGCGGCCTTCACCACTGCACGCGACATGCGCGGTCTCGCACAGCACGTTGCGCCAGCCGAGCCCGGCCATGCGCAGCGACAGATCGGTCAGCGCCGCATACCAGGAGCCGTAGCTGCTGGCGTCCAGCCCGCCGGCGCGCTGCCGCGCCACGCCACGCAGCACCACCGCATGGCACACCGCCGACGGCAGTTCCGGATGCAGCGGCGGCAGGGCCGCGCAGGCCCGTGCAAGGCGCTCGGGATCCTCGGGCAGCGGATTGATCTCGCCCAGCCGCGGCCACGCACAGGCTTCGCCGGCATTGCTCCACGGCGTGGCGCTGGCGATGGCCGCGTCGCGCGCCAGGCAGGCGCTCAACTGCAGCAACCAGCCCGGCCCGGGCTGCGCATCGGCCGCCAGCACTGCCACGTCGGCATCGCCGCAGGCACGCAGCATCTCGTCCACATGCGCGACCTCGCCGAGCATGCGCGGCCGCCGCGTGTAGTCGGCCTGCAGGCGCGTGCGCGCCAGCCAGGCCTCGATCACCCGGATGCCGCGCGGGCCGGCCTGCGCATCGTCGGCCAGCCACACGCGGGTGCCAGCCGACGTGTTCGCCTCCAACGCACCCAGGCAGGCGTCCAGCGCGACGTCGTCGACGCCGACCGCCAGCAGCACGATGGGCAGGCTCACCCGCTTACTTCTTGCCGCGTGCCGGCAGCGGCTTCATGGCCTCGAACTTCTGTCCGTATTCGTCGGTGAGATTGCGCGCTTCCTGCGGGTTGCGCACGATCGAGGGGGTCAGCAACACGATCACTTCCTGCCGATTACTGTCCTGGGTCTTCTGCCCGAACAGCGCACCAACCACCGGCAGCTTGCTCAGGTACGGCACGCCGTTGCTGCCGTCGGTGGTGCTGTCGCTGATCAGGCCGGCCAGCATGATGGTGTCACCGCTCTGTACCGCCGCCTCGGTCTTGACGCGACGGGTGTTGATCGGGACGTTGCAGGCGACGCTGGTGCCGGCGCTGGTGCCGCAATTGGTCGGCGCCGCTCCAGGCGAACTGACTTCCTGGACGATGTCCAGGAACACCATGCCGTCCTTGGTCACACGCGGACGCACCTTGAGGATCACGCCGGTATCCAGGTAGTTCACCGAGGAATATGTAGCGCCGGTGCCCAGGCCCGTGTCGACGCTGACTGAATTGATCGGGATGCGCGTGCCCACGTTGAGTGTTGCTTCGGCATTGTTGCGAACGAACACCGAAGGCGTCTGCAGCAGTTTGACATTGGTGACCTGATCCAGCGCAGAAATCACCGCGGCTGCGTTCCTGCCCAGGAAGGTCCAGCCCAAACCGCTGCTGCCAGTAATGCTGCCGGCGATGTCGCCCCAGATCTTGCGGCCGGCCGCGCTGGGCAGATTCGCGCCACCGCCAATGCCGATGTTGTCGGCATTGGCCGGCGCATTCACCGCCTGCTCGAAGTACCAGTTGACGCCATACTTCAGTTTACCGGTCAGATTGACCTCCGCCACCTGCGCCTCGATGTGCACCTGCATCGGCATCACGTCGAGCTTCTCGACCACGTCGCGGATCGAGCGCCAGGCCTGCGGGGTCGAGCGCACCAGCAGGGTATTGGTTTCCTCCACCGCCGACACGCCGACCTTGTCGCCCTGCACTTCCAGGGTCACGCTGCCGTTGCCGGACGTGCGCGGGGACAGCTGCAGACTGCCACTCCCCAAGCCGCCGCCACTGCTGCCAGAGGAACTGCTGCTGCCCAGGCTGTCGCTGCTGCTGCCCAGGCTCCCGCCCAAGCTGCCGCCGCCCAGGCTGCTGCTGTCGCTGCCGTTGAAGCCGCCCAGGCCGCCGCCGTTCAACTGGCTCATCTGCGAGCCCGGCATCAGCGAGGCGTTGGAGTCGCCGCGGTTGCCGCCGCCGGCGCCGAACACTTCGGCCAGGCGGTCGGCCAGATCCTTGGCCTTGATGTACTTGAGTTCATAGGAGAACAGCCGCGCGCCGCCGCCGGCGCTGTCGATGCGGTCCAGCCACTCCTGAATCTGGTCCAGGTAGCGCGCCTGCGGGGTGATCACCAGCACCGCGTTGGCGTTCTCCAGCGGCATGAAGCGGAACATGCCGGCGCTGGGGGTCTTGCTGTTCTCGCCGAACACCTTCTCCAGGTCGGCCGCGACCTGTTCCGCCTTGCCCGACTGGATCGGGAACACCCCCACCGACATGCCCGACAGCCAGTCGACGTCGAAGATCTGCACGGTACGCAGGTAGTTCTCCAGCTCGGCGCGGGTGCCGCCCAGGGTGATGACGTTGCGCGAGCCGTCGATGCCGACGATGGCGTTCGGCCGCGCGTACGGCTCCAGCACCTTCTTCATCTCACTGGCGGAGATGTACTTCAGCGGCACCACGCGCACCTCGAAGCCGCGCGCGTTGGCCGGCGAGGCGGTGCTCGGCGCCACCGTGCCGGCCAGGGCCTGGTCGGCGGGGACGATGTTGTAGCGGCCGCCGCTGTAGACCATGCGCGCGTTGTTCCAGCCCAGCACCATCTCCAGCAGGTTCAGCGCCTGCGCCGGCGACACCGGCTTGGGCGTGGCCAGGGTCACCGTGCCCTGCACGCCCGGCGCGATCACGTAGTTCTGCCCGAGCATGTCGCCGAGGATGGCCTTGACCACCGCCTGCAGCGATTCGCCCTCGAAGTTGAAGGTGGCGCTGCCGCTGCTGGCGTTGCCCAGCGACGGCGCCGGCGCCGCAGCAGCCGCGGAATTGATCATAGTGCCGCTGCCGCGGCGGATCACCGGGGTGGCGCGCTCGGGCAAGGCGTTGGGATCGGCCGGGCCGCCCTGGCCGTCGCTCTGGGTGCTGCCGGCCGCGCCGACCTGGGGGTTGATCGCGGCGCCGCGACGAATGTCCGGCGAGGGCGTGGTGGCGCAGCCGGCCACCAGGCCGATGGCGAGGAACAGGGAAAACAGACGCGGCGTCATGCGATCACTCTTCAAGGGTTCTGACCTGAGGGGTTGTTCTGGCGCTGTTGCTGCAATTGCCGGCGGCGTGCTTCGATCCGCTCGCGGATGGCCTGCAACTGCTCCGACGACGGAGCCGGCGACGACGGCTGAGGGGCGCTCGGGGTCGGTGCCTGGTTCGGCACCGGGTTGGGGGTGGACTGGTTCGGCGGGCGCGGCGCGTTGGCGTTGGACTGGCCATTGGGCGCGGACGCCGGCGGCGGCATCTGCCCCTGCGCAGCGGCGCGTCCGGCCTGGCCGAGCACGGTCGGCGGCTGCCCGCCCTTGCCGTCGAACACCTTCAATTCCAGGGTCTGGGTGCCGCCGCTGCCGCTGACCGTGGCCTGGCGCGGCGACAGCGACAGCAGCCGCCAGCCCTGCACGGCGTCGCCGCCTTCCTTCAGGCGCAGCGATTCGCCCTGCTCGGTGGTCAGCGTCGCCATCTTGAAGCGGTCGGTGAGCAGCACGCCGGTCAGGCGCACGTTGGGCGCGGCGGCCTGGCCGTTGTCGGCGCTGAGGAAGAACGGATGCGGACGGCGATCCTCAGCGAACACCGGGCGCGCGGCGATCTCGCCGTACTGCGAGAAATCGCCCAGGCGCTGTGTGGTGGCCGCGGGCAAGCCCGGCAGCCGCTGCAGCATCGACGGATCGTCGGGCAGCGGCGCCACGCGTTCGCCGAGCCCGCCCAGGCCCAACGCCCAGATCAGCAGCCCCCACAGCGCCAGCGTGCCCAGCCACACGGTACGCAGGCCCATCGCTTCAATTCGCATGGCGGCCCTCCACCTGTTGCGGCAGGTCCGCCGGCGCGGCATTCGCGGCGCCGGGCGCACCTGGCGGGTTGGTCGCGCTGGGCGTGGCCGGCGGCGGCGACGGCACGGCGGCCGGCTCGGTCGGCCCGGCGCCGGCGGAACCGCCGGCGTTCATCACCGGCGTGGTGGCGGCGGGTGCCGTCGCGGCAGACGGGTCGGAACCGGCGGACGCCGCCGGCGGCGCCGGCATCGCGTTCGGGCGCAGGTAGCCGGCCAGTTCGAAGGCCACGTCCAGGCCGTTGCCGCTCTCGCCCGGCGAGAGCTGGTAGCGCTGCGCCATCACGTTGAGGTTGTCGATGAACAGCGCCGGCGTGCCGCTCTCCAGCGCATGCAGCACCGCCGCCAGTTCCGGCGTGCCGCAGCGCAGACGCACCTGCACCGCCACGCGGGTGAAGCGGTCGCTGCGGTTGTCGGCGGCCAGCGGCGAGCGGTTGCTGATCGCGCAACTGCGGTTGCCGGGGCTGGCGGTGGCCACCGCGCTTTCCAGGCGCTGCACCAGACCGGCCGAGGCCAGCTCGGCCGAGGTCTCGCGCAGGAAGCCCGGGCGCGTGGCCAGTTCGCGCTGCGCCTGCTGCAGCCGTTGCGCCACCTGCGGCGCCTGCTGCAACTGCATGCGCACGCGCAGTTCGCGCTGCTGCAGTTCCTGGATCTGCGCATCGACCTCGCGCATCGGCACGGTCCACCACGGATGCACCAGCACCAGGTAGCCCAGCGCCAGCGCCGCCAGCAGCAGGCCCAGCGCCAGCCAGCGGTCGCGCTTATCGACCTGCACCGGCATCGGCGGCCTCCTTGCGCTTGGTCCCGGCCAGCTCGGCGGTGAGGGTGAAGCGGTCGCGGTGGCTGCCTGGGTCGGCCTGCAACACGCCGGTCAGCGAGGGCGTGCGCCACAGCGGCGAGCCTTCCAGGCGCCCGACCAGCGACGAGGCTTCGCTGCTGAGGCCGATCAACTGCAACTGGTTGCCCTCGATCGAGAACTTCTCCAGATAGGTGCCCTCCGGCAGGCGCTTGCTCAATTCGTTCCAGACCTCCACCGAGGCCGGGCGCTCGGCACGCAACTGGTCGAAGAACGCGGCGCCTTCGACCAGGTCGAGCAGTTGCTGGCGCTGCGCGGCGACCGCGCGTGCGCGCTGCGCGCCGCTGTCCACCTGCGTGCGCAGGTGCTCCAGCGCATCGCGGCGGTTGTCCAGCAGTTGCCAGCCGGCCGCGCACAGCGCCAGCAGCGCGGTGGCGGCAAGAATCGCGTTCCAGCGCCGCATCGGGTCGGCGCGGCGGTGGCGCTGTTCCTGCGGCAGCAGATTCACTCCCAGTGGCGCGCCATCGCTGCCGGCGACGTCGATGCCGGCCAGGGTCGGGCGCAGCGCGCCGGCGCTGGCCTGCAGGTCGTCCAGCACGCGGCGCGGGGCCACCACCAGTTCGGCGTCGAGCTGGGCGTCGTCGCGGCGACCGTCGGCGCGCACGTCGTAGATCACCTGATCGGCCTGGAACGGGGTCTGCCGGTCGATCTCGAACTTCACCACCTCGCGCAAGTGTTCGGCGGCAGCCGCCGGCAGGCGCAACCGGCGTTGCAGCGCCGCCTCGGCCGGCAACAGCCACACCCGCGGCAGCGCCGCCAGGCGCGGCCCCAGCAGCGCCTCCAGTTCGTCGGGCAGCAGCGGCCACGGCAGCGCCAGCGGCGCGCCCAGTTCGGACTCGACCTGCCGCGCCAGCATCAGTTGCTCGCCCTCGCGCCACAGCAGCAGCCGCGCCTGCGACCAGCCCAGCTGCAGTTGCCAGCGCGGCGGCAGCCACGCCATCAGCGAGCGCTGCCACCAGGCCAGCAGCCCGCCCGCACCGGGGGCGATGCGTACGCCAAGTTTGTCCATCGTGTCGCGCCACGCCGTCATCGCACCGTCGTTCCTTCTTCCCAACGCAACACAGTGTAGGCGGAGCCCGGCAGCGCCGACGAGCCTGGGCGCACCACGGCGCGCAACACGCCCTCGCGGCCATTGCCCAGCCGCGCCCGGCTTTCGATGCTGTAGGTGCCGCCACCGCCCATGCCGACCATGCCAAGCTGGGTCTGGTCGGTACGTTCGCGCTGCGCCAGCACCTGCTGCGCGTCCAGGCCGAGCGCGGTCAGCACCGGTCCCGGCGCGAAGTCCGGCGTCGGCCGCGACACCCCGCCGTACAGGGTCAGGTTGGGCAGCAGCTTGGCGTACAGCTCCGGGTCCATCCCCAGCACCAGTTGCAGCTCGGCCAGGCTTTCGAACGGCGCATCCTTGGCGCCGTAGGGCAAACCGGCAGCGGCATAGTCCGGATCCTCGGCGCCGTTGGGCTGGGTCAGATTGTCCGGGTCGCGCCAGTCCACGATCGCCGCGGCGATGCGCTCGGCGCGCTGCGGATCCTCGCCGACCGCGCGCACCAGCGCCGCCAGCAGTTGCGCATCGGCCATGTTCAGATCGACCTTGCCGCTTTCATCGGTGACCCGCAGGTCGACCGTGGCGCCCTCGTACTGCCAGCGGTAGCGCCGGCCGTCGGCACGCCAGCCCGGCTGCGTGGGGGTGCCGGCGAGCCGGGTCAGCGCGTATTCCAGGCCGGCGCGGGCGCGTTCCTGCGCCTCGGCGCCGTCGCCGAGCACCTTGCCCTGCAGGTTCTCGGTGCGCGCGGTCAGCGCGAATGCGCCGATCAGCGCGGTCAGCAGCGCGATCAGCCACAGCACCAGCACCAGCGCGGCGCCGCGGTGGCGATGCGTCGCGCTCATTGCCGCATCTCCGCACCGCCGGCCTGGCGCAGCGCCACCACCAGCGGCGGCCACGCCGTGCCGTCGCCGCTGCGCAACTCGATCGAGACCAGCAGTGGCAGCGTGTCGGTGCGCTCCCAGCGCTCCTGCCAGGGGCCGATGGTGCCGCGCTCCGGGTCCAGGCCGCGGTAGCGGAAGCGCACCTCGCGCAGGTCGCGCGCCAGCGGCTCGGGCGGGCGTGGCGGGGTCTCAGGCAGTTGCTTGCCGGCCTGCACCTGCACCAGCGCGATCGCCAGTTGCCGATGGTCGCCCTCGCCGCTGACCCGCAGATCGTGCAGGTAGGGGCCGCCGCGGCCGAGGTACTCGGGCAGATCGGCCACGAACTGCATGCGCTGCGGTTCGCCGACGAAACGCACCGGCTGCAGGGTGTGCGTGTCGATATCCAGCGGCAGCGACTGCGCGCCGCTCAGGCGCCGGCGCAGGAAGCCTTCGACCGCGCGCATGCGTTCGCTGCGTCCGGCGATCGCCTCGCCGCGGCCGCTGATCGCCATCGCCGAGCGCAGCGTGGCGAAGGCCAGGGTCAGGCCGCCGACCAGCAGCACCGTGGCCAGCAGCACCTCGATCAGGGTGAAGCCGCGCGCGGCGGCGCGCGGCGGCGCGCGCGTGGTCATTGCGGCACCCCGTTGCCTTGCGGGGCGACCAGGCGCAGGGTCTTCCACTGCAGCGCCTGCGCCGGCGCATCGCCCCAGCGCACCTGCAGGGTCAATTGCAGCAAGGTCGGCGCGCCGGGCGTCACCGCGGCATCGGGCGGCCGCCGCGGGTCGGCGTAGGGCGCCACGTCCAGGGTCCAGCGGTAGCGACCCTGATCCAGCGTGCCCTGGCTGCGTCCCGGCTGCAGCGGCTGCTCCACGCCCTGCGCCGCCAGCAGCGACTGCGCGTACAGGGTGGCGCGGCTCAACTGGTCGGCACGCTGCACCTGGCGTGCGGCGCCGGACAGCGAGCCCAGCAGCAGGGTCAGCGCCAGCGCCAGCAGCGCGAACGCCACGATCACCTCGATCAGGGTGTAGCCGCGCTGGCGGTTCATGGGCCCGCCTGGTCCGGTGCGCGCCCGACCGTGACTTCGCCGGTCAGCCAGGTCACGTCGACGCGCCAGCGCGCCTGGCGCGCCTGCAGGTCGATGCGCCCGCCGGTGGAGGCGCCGTCCTCGAAGAACTGGATCGCGCCCTCGCCGTCGCGGCGCTGCGCCTGACGCGCACCGGTGAAGCGGATCGTCAGCGACGGCGGGATCTCGCCGTGGCGGCCGTTGGGCGCCTGCCAGCGATGCGCCTGCGGATCGATCAGGAAGCGCTGCGGCTGGCCGCTGGCGATCGCCTGGGCGCGGGTGTAGCGCAGTTGCGAGGCGATCTCCTTGGCCGCCGAGCGCAGGCGCATGCCGTCGATGCCGCCGGTCAGCACCGAGGCCGCCAGCAGCGCGGCGATCGCGATCAGGCCCACCACCAGCAGCATCTCCAGCAGCGACACGCCGCGCATGCGCGCACGCGCAGCCGGCGCGCACGCCGGCACGCCGAAGCGCAGCGCGCCGGCAGGGGCCCGGATCACGGCGTCGGATCACTCGTACTTGATGTCGGCGTCGTAACTGCTGCCGCCGGGCTGGCCGTCCTTGCCCAGGCTGATCAGGTCGAACGGCCGGCCTTCGCCGGGCACCTTGTATTCGATCGGGTGGCCCCAGGGGTCGTTCAGTTCGGCCGGCTTGGCGTACGGACCGAGCCAGCCGCTGACGCCGCCCGGCGCGGTGACCAGGTCGTCGAGCTTGGACGGCAGCTTGCCGGTGTCGAGCTGGTAGTTGTCGACCTTGCCGGCCAGGGTCTGGATCTGCGACTTGGCCAGGTTGGCCTTGCCGCGGTCGGCGCCGCCGAGCACGCGGCTGCCGACCAGGGTCAGCACCGCGCCGATCAGCACGATGACGATGATGATTTCCAGCAGGCTCATGCCCGCCTGGCGTGCGGCGGACGGGGAACGGGTCAGAGAGCGGCGAAGAGTGCGCATTGCATCGGATCCTTGCGGTGGAAGACCTATGTAGCCGAACACGGTGACGATGGCAGCCGATGCCGGCCGGCGGTACAGCGGCGCGTCACGCACGCCGTCACGCCGGGCGGTGGAGGATCCGCGCCGCGCGCACGCACGGCCGCGGCCGGCGCGCAAGGCGCCGCTGGCAATGGGACAGGGGCGGCGGCGGAAGGTTCCCGGCCGGGATCGCGCGGCGTCACATCGCCGGCTCCGGATAGACCGGCCCGGCCATCCATGGCCGGGCGTTCGGCCATGCGCGAACCTGCGGTTCGCAAGCGCATGGCCTCTTTCGATTCGCTCGTCCGCTGCGCCAGATGACTGCGCAGCCGTCCATGGCTCGGCATCGCGAGCGCCGGAACCACCCGCCCGGCCATCCCTGGCCGGGCGTTCGGCGCCACATGCGCCATGGCGCGCCGCGCAGACGCAGCAGGCAAGGCCGCTGCCGTCCATGGCGTCGCATCGCCGGCTCCGGATAGACCGGCCCGGCCATCCATGGCCGGGCGTTCGGCCATGCGCGAACCTGCGGTTCGCAAGCGCATGGCCTCCTTCGATTCGCTCGTACGCTGCGCCAGATGACTGCGCAGCCGTCCATGGCGCGGCATCGCGAGCGCCGGAACCACCGGCCCGGCCATCCCTGGCCGGGCGTTCGGCGCCACATGCGCCATGGCGCATAAGCGTGGCACCTCACCCAATTGCATTGGTGAGGTCGTAGAGGGGGACGAGGACGGAGATGATCACCAGGCCGACCACCGAGGCCAGGACCAGGGTGATCGCAGGCACCATCGCCGCCAGCAGGCGGTCGATGGCCTGGGCGGTTTCCTGCTCGAAGGTGTCGGCGGTCTTCAGCAGCATGATGTCGAGCGCGCCCGATTCCTCGCCGACCTGGATCATCTGCAGCGCCAGGCGCGGGAAGCGCTTGCCCTTGGACAGCGACGCCGACAACCCATGGCCGTTCTTGACGTCGTCGGCGGCGGCGCCGACGTCGGCGGTCAGCGCCAGGTTCGACAGCACGTTGCGGGAGATGCCCAGCGCCGCCAGCAGCGGCACGCCGTTGCGCAGCAGGGTGCCGAGGGTACGGGTCAGGCGCGCGGTCTCCAGCCGCGAAATCAGCACACCGACGAAGCGCTGGCGCAGCAGCCAGGCGTCGAAGCTGGCACGGAATGCGGGGTCGCGGCGCTTGCGGTCCACCGCCAGGATGGTCACGCCCGGCACCACCAGCAGCACGATCCACCAGTCGCGCACGAACAGGCCCACGCTCAGCACCGCCTGGGTGAACCACGGCAGGGCCACGTCCAGGCTCTCGTACATCTGTGCGAACTGCGGCACCACGTAGCCAAGCAGGAACAGCAGCGCGCAGCCGACCACGCTGACCAGGATCGCCGGATAGATCAGCGCGTTGATCACCCGCCCGCGCAGTTCGCGGCTGCGCTCCAGGTACTCGGCCAGGCGCTGCAGGGTGTCGTGCAGGCTGCCGCCGGCCTCGCCGGCGCGCACCATGTTGATGTACAGGCGCGAGAACAGCCCGTGCTGGCGCTCCAGCGCGGTGGACAGCGGCGCGCCGCCGCGCACCGCGTCGCGGATGTCACCGACGGTGCGCTTGGAACGTTCGTCCTCGGGCAGCTCGAGCAGGATCGACAGCGCGCGATCCAGCGGCTGGCCGGCGCCGAGCAGCGTCGCCAACTGCTGGGTGAACTGCACCAGCGCCGCGCCGTCGAACGGCTTGGGCCGGAACAGCCCGCGCAGCGAGGTGCCGCCGCCCTCGGCGGCGAGCCGGGCCTGCATCGGCATATGCCCCTGCTCCTGCAGGCGCAGCGCCACCTCCGCCTCGCTGGCGGCTTCCATCTGCCCTTCCAGGACCTCGCCGTGCGAGTCCAGGGCCTTGTAGCGATAGAGCGGCATCAGGGCTGGAGCTGGGACTGGAGAATGGGGAATCGGGAATGGGAGAGCGTATCGCGCGCGGCCCGTGCCTTTTCGAACACGGGATGCCCGCGCCTGGCGCAGCGACACGTCGTCATCGCCGGAGCGCACGCCGCGCGCATCAGGTTTCCTCCGTCACGCGCAGCACTTCCTCGATCGTGGTCTGGCCGCTGAGCGCCTTGGCCAAGCCGTCCTCGTACATGGTGCGCATGCCGGCCTCACGCGCCAGTTGCTCGATCTCGCCCATGCCGGCGTGGCGCATCACCGCGCGCCGCAGCACGTCGTTCATCACCAGGAATTCCATGATGGTGGTGCGGCCCACGTAGCCGGTCGGCGCGATCGCCGAGGGCCGCGGGCGGTACAGGAAGATCTCGCCTTCCGGCTGCAGCCGGCGCAGTTCGAACTTCTCGATCTCCTCTGGCGAGGCCGCGTAGCGCTCGGCATGGGTCGGCTCCAGCCGCCGCACCAGGCGCTGGGCGAGGATGCCGTTGATGGTGGAGGTCAGCAGGTAGTCCTCCACGCCCATGTCGAGCAGGCGGGTGATGCCGCCGGCGGCGTTGTTGGTGTGCAGGGTCGACAGCACCAGGTGGCCGGTCAGCGCGGACTGGATCGCGATGCGCGCCGTCTCCAGGTCGCGCATTTCGCCGATCATGATGATGTCCGGATCCTGGCGCACGATGCTGCGCAGCGCATGCGAGAAGTCCAGACCGATCTGCGGCTTGGCCTGGATCTGGTTGATGCCCTCGATCTGGTACTCGACCGGATCCTCGACGGTGATGATCTTGACGTCGGCGGTGTTGAGCTGGCTCAGCGCGGTGTACAGCGTGGTGGTCTTGCCCGAGCCGGTAGGGCCGGTGACCAGCAGGATGCCGTGCGGCTGCTCCAGCACCTTGCGGAACTGCGGCAGGAACGCGTCGGTGAAGCCGAGCCGGTGGAAGTCGAACACCACGGTTTCGCGGTCGAGCAGGCGCATCACCACGCTCTCGCCGTGCGCGGTGGGCACGGTGCTCACGCGCAGGTCCAGCTCCTTGCCCTGCACCCGCAGCATGATGCGGCCGTCCTGCGGCAGGCGGCGCTCGGCGATGTTGAGCTTGGCCATGATCTTGACGCGGCTGATCACCGCCGCGGTCAGGTTGGCCGGCGGGCTCTCGCCGTCGATCAGCACGCCGTCGACGCGGTAGCGCACCTTCAGCCGGCTCTCGAACGGCTCGATATGGATGTCCGAGGCGCGCAGTTCCACCGCGCGCTGGATCACCAGGTTGACCAGGCGGATCACCGGCGCCTCGGAGGCCAGGTCGCGCAGGTGCTCGATGTCGTCGGCGGCGACGCTGTCGCCGTCGGCGGTTTCCACGATCGCGCCCATCGCGCTGCGGCCCTGGCCGAACCAGCGCTCGATCAGGTCGTCGATCTCCGAGCGCAGGCCGACCCGCGGCAGCACCTGCAGGCCGGTGGCCAGGCGCACCGCGTCGGCGGCGTACGCGTCGTGCGGATCGGCCATCCACAGTTCCAGCACGCCGTCGCGCTCGCCGAGCGGACACACATGGAACTGCTTGAGGAAGCGCAGCGACAGTGGCTGCGCCTCGGGCAGGCTCTCCGGCGCGGTGGCCGGCAGCTGCTTGGCGTCGAGCAGGGGCAGGCCCAGGACTTCGGCGCTGAGCTCGGCATGGTCGCGCTCGGAGACCAGGCCCAGGCGCGCCAGCAGCGCCAGCAGGCTGCCGCCGGACTCGCGCTGCAATTGCCGCGCGCGCGCCAGGTCGCCGTCCTTGAGCCGGCCCTTGGCCAGCAACGCCGCGATGATGCGGGTTTCGGGCGTCTCCACGGCGACGGCAGTGTCCTTCACGAGCGCATTCACGCGATCCCTCCCAGATGACCGTGCGACTTTAGCAGTTCGGCATGACCCGACGCCGAATCCGGCGCACTCCCCCGCCGCTGTCTACCGGGCGGCCAGCGAACCGGCACCGGCAGGTCCGTCGCGGTCATCGGCCTGACATCCTGGCAGGACATGGTGGGCAGTCGCGTTGCGCGCTGCAGCGGTCGCGGAGTGGGCCGACACGGCGCTGCCCGCAGATGCAGGAAACCCGGCCGGAGCCGGGTTTCCTGGAACCGCATGGCGCTTCCCTGCGCCGCGTACGCTTACTGGCGCGCGACCAGGCTGACGCCGTTGTAGGTGCTCTCGCCGACCAGCTTGATGTAGTAGGTGCCGGCCTGCGGCGCGGTGAAGCGCACCGTCTCGTTGTTGCCCGGACGGGTCGACTTGGCGTCGGCGTTGCCGGTGCCCGGCTCCTTGCCGAAGCTCACATACAGCGACACATTGCCGCTGCCGCCGTAGGTGAGGAAGCTCAGCACCGCACCGGCCTTGGCCTCGAAGCTGTACAGCGCTTCGTTGCCCGCGGCACCGGCCAGGCCCGCCACCGCCACCTTGTTGGTCAGCGCGGTCGCCGGCGGCGCGCACTGCTCGGTGGCCGGATCGCACGGCTCTTCCAGCGCCTTGGCCAGGGCGGCCTTGGCGTCGACGATGCCGGTGCCGATCGGGGTGCTGGACGGGATCGACACCGGGAACGGACGCGCGGTCTGCTTGAGCAGGGTCTCCAGCGCGGCCGGGGTCAGCGGCGCCTTGCCCGCGGCGATCAGCGCGCTCTGCACCAGCGCGGCCACCGCGGCTACGTGCGGCGAGGCCATCGAGGTGCCGCCCAGGCCCATGTAGGTGTAGTTGCCGGAGGTCGGCGTGGTCGCGCCGCTGTAGCCGTTCTGCCAGATGTAGCCGCCCGGGTTGCCGTCGACGCTGCCGCCGCCGCCCGGACCGGACAGGTCCACCTTGGCGCCGAAGTTGGAGTAGTAGGTGATGCCGCCGGTGATGCGGGTGGCGCCGACCGCGATCACGTTGTCGCAGCTGGCCGGGCTGAAGTTGGCGGCATTGGCGGTGTTGTTGCCGGCGGCCACCACCACCGTGGTGCCGCGCGACACCGCGCCGTTGATCGCGTCCTGGGTGGCGCTGTCGCAGGCACCGCCGCCGCCCAGGCTCATGTTGATGATCTCGGCCGGGTTCTGGTTGGCCGG
This sequence comes from Xanthomonas sp. LMG 12462, assembly GCF_009192885.1. Taxonomy (NCBI): domain Bacteria; kingdom Pseudomonadati; phylum Pseudomonadota; class Gammaproteobacteria; order Lysobacterales; family Lysobacteraceae; genus Xanthomonas; species Xanthomonas sp. LMG 12462. The sequence goes on from NZ_NMPP01000075.1 coordinate 38,705, forward strand.
CACGCCGGACACGGTACCGCCCGAGGCCCAGACGATGGCGTCGGCGATGTCGGAGGTGTAGCCGCCGCACTTGCCGAGCACGCGCACCGGCAGCACGGTGGCGTTGGGCGCCACGCCGGCCATGCCGATGCCGTTGTTGGTCGCTTCGGCGACGGTGCCGGCGACATGGCTGCCGTGCCAGGAGCTGTCCTCGGCCACCGAGCCGGCGTAGCACTCGTTGTCGTTCTCGACCCAGTCGCCGTAGTCCAGCGCGCCCGGCACGCGGGCGTCGGTCGGACGCCGCGAGACCTCCTTGTCGGAGATGAAGTCGTAGCCCTGCAGCAGGTTCACCGCCACGTCCGGGTGATTCGGCAGGATGCCGGTATCGAGCACCGCGACGACGACACCGTCGCCCTTGGACACGTCCCACGCGGCCGGCAGGTTGATGCCGCCGGTGGCGTTGCTGTAGTGCCACTGGTACTGCGCGTACAGCGGATCGTTGGGCACCAACTGCGGCTGCACCTGCGTCTTGGCCCGCAGCACCTCGACCGGCCGCAGCTTGGCGTCGACCTGCGCGTACTTCACCGTCGGGTCGGCGGCGATCTCCGCCACCACCTTGTCCAGGTCGGCCTTGCTCAGCTTGCCGGTCAGGCGGATCAGATCCGCGCCGATGCCCAGGGTCCGCACATACTCGGCGCGCACGCTGGCCGCGGCCGCGCGCGAAATGCCGTTGCTGCCGCCGAGGCTGGCACGGCCCACCGCCGACTGCACCGTCGACAGCTTGGCGCTGCGGTCGCTGGCCGCGGCGGTGCCGGCGTTGTAGCGCACCAGGATGCGGTTGGAGGTCACCGCATCGGCCGGCGCGGACCTGCCCGGCTCCTTGACCGGCAGCGGCGCCGAGGCGCTGGCCGCGATCGCGCTCGAGGCTCCCAGCGACATCGCCAGCATGGCGGCGGCGATGGCATTGATACGAAGGTTTTGCTTGTCGATCACGTTGACGTCCTCTTCAAAGTTTCGTGGATCAGGCGACAGTTGCGGCCGTAAAACTCCCTCTACCGAATCCGTTGGCCGGCCCAGCCAAGGTCCTGTGGTCTGCCCCCTCAGGCCATTGCGTGGCGGACGGCGGCGCGCGCCGCCGTCCGCGATGGATCACCAGCCGAAACCGGCACCGATGCCGATGGAGCTGTCGTCGCTGCTGAAGGCACCGCCGATGGTCACCGTGGCGCGGTCGCTGAAGGCGCGCTGGTAGCCCACCGACAGCGCCGACTCGCCGTTCTGGAAGCCGATGCCGGCACCGACCCGGTTCTGGGTGCGGATGCCAGCGGCGCTGGTGGCCATGTTGAGCATGGCCGCGCTCATCGCGCCCTGGCGGTCGATGCGGCGGTCCTGGTCGCGCAACCGCGCATCGACGTCGCCGCGCAGCACCTCGAAGCTGTCGGCCATGGTGCCGAAGCGCGCATCGGTGTACGACTTGGCCGTGGCCACGCCGTTGTCGAGCTGGCTCTTGTTGACCGCATCGGTGGCCTGGGTGCCGGCGGCAACGTTGGCGAGCTGGCGCTCGTTGCCGGCGCTGCCGATGGAGACCGTCTGCGCACGATCGGCCACCGACCCCTGCCCCAGGGCGACCGCCCCCTGCGCGGTGGCGCTGGCGCCCTGGCCAAGGGCGGTGCCCGAGGCCGCGCTGACGCTGGCGCCCTCGCCCATCGCCACCGCGTTGGTCGCCACCGCCGCGATGTGGCTGTTTGCGCCCACCGCGGTGCTGCCGTCGGCATTCACCTTGGCGTTGCTGCCGATCGCGGTGTCGTTGGGGCCGTGCGCGTAGGCGCTGCCACCGATGGCGGTGCCGGTGACGTCGTTGGCGCGCGCGGCGGTCCCCACCGCCGTGGCGCTGGAAGCGACCGCCGTGCTTTCGCCGACCTGCGCGGTGCCGATGCTGCCGGACACCGGCGTCGCCGCCGCGGTAGTTGCAGCGGTCGCGGCCGACGCCGCAGGCGCCGCCTCGGTGGCCTGCGCGGCCACCGCACTGGTGCCGACCATGCGCGCGCTGCGTGCCGCGGTGCCGCTGCCGCCGGTGCGCGCATCCAGTTCGCTGACCTTGCCGTCCAGCGCCGCCAGTGCCGCGCCGACGTTGTTGTAGCTGGCGCCCTGGATCACGTACGTGGGCGCCACGAACAGGCCCTGCGCGCCGAGTCCGGCACCGCCACCCAGGAACGTGGCCATGTTGCTCAGCGACTGGTATAGCTGGCCGCCGTTGATCGCCTCGGTGCTGCCGGCGGCGACGCTGCCGGCGGTCAGGTTGACGATGCGCCGGGTGGCCGGGCCGCCACGGCCGTTGCCGCTGCCCAGCGACACGGTGTCGGCCTCGTACACCCGCGAGCCGGCACCGAGCGCCACCGCGTTGTCCGCCGAGACGCCGGCATTGGCGCCGAGTGCGACGCCGTTGCTGCCGCTGTTGCGGACGAAGCTGTTGTAGCCCATCGCCACGCCGTTCTCGCCGATCGCGTTGGTCTGCAGGCCGATCGCGGTGCTGCGCGCACCGGTCGCCGAGCTGCCGGCACCGGTGGCGGTGGCACCGGCGCCGGCCGCGACGCTGCCCACGCCCAGCGCGGAACTGCGCAGGCCGCTGGCGGTGGCGCCGGCACCGGCCGCGGTGCTGTCCACGCCGCTGGCGCTGGCCACCGCGGTGCCGGAACTCTGGAAGCGCGCGCTGGTGTCGCCGGCCGCGGTGGCCACCGCGTCCAGCTGCGCCTTGTTCACCGCATCGGTGGCGTTGACCGCCGCGCCGACGTTGGTGATGCGGCGCGTGGCCGGCGCAGTGACGCCGTTGCCGCCACCCACCGACACCACGTTGGCTTCGCTGGTGCGCGCGCCCGAACCCAGGGCGACGCTGCCGGCGCCGCTGGCCGAGGCGTTGATGCCCAGCGCCGTGGCATTGGTGCCACCGTAGGCGAAGGCGTTCTGGCCGATCGCGGTGCCGCCTTGCGCCGTAGCCCAGGCGAACTGGCCGACCGAGGTGGTCTGCGCCGCCGTGGCCCAGGCCGAGGCGCCGAGCGCGGTCGCATCCTCGCCGGTGGCACGGGCGCTGTAGCCCAGCGCCGCGGCATAGGCGCCGGAGGCGGTGCTGCCCCAGCCCAGCGCCGAGGCGTAGTTGCCCGCCGCCGCCGCGCCGTAACCGAACGCGCTGGTGCGAGTGCCGCTGGCGGCGCTGAAGGCACCAACCGCGGTGCTGTAGTCGCTGCCGGCGTTGGCCTTGTAGCCGTCGGCCGTAGCCTGCAGGCCGCTGGCGACGGCACCGGCGCCACTGGCGCTGCTGAACGTGCCGCTGGCCTGCGCACCCGCGCCCAGCGCGGTGGCGCCGGCGGCGCTGGCGGTGGTGGTGCCGTCGAGCAGCACGTTGCCGGACGCGTCGGTGTAGTACAGCGAGCCGCCGATCGCGGTGCTGGATTCGCCGGTGGCGGTGGCGTTGTAGCCGGACGCGGTGGCGTAGCGGGCACCCGCCAGCGCGCCGCTGCCGAAGGCCGAGGCACCGGTGCCGTAGGCATTGCTGGCTTCGCCGGCGGCGGTGGCGTAATTGCCCTCCACGTAGCTGCCGACATCGTCGGCCGGGTCGCTGCCGCCGCTGGCCTTGAACTGCTTGCCGGTGGCGTCGGCGGACTGCTTCACCTCGTTCAGTTGCGCGACGTTGACCGCATCGGTGGCCTCGGTACCGGCGGCGACGCTGGTGATCTGCCGCTCCTTGCCGGCGCTGCCCACCGAGACGGTGTTGTCGCGCGCCGCCTCCGAGTTCGCACCCAGGGCCACGCTGTTGACGCCGGACGCGTAGGCGCCGTAGCCGAACGCACTGGCGCTGTCGGCGCTGGCGTAGCTGAGGCTGCCGAGCGCGCTGCTGAAGTCGGCGGTGGCGCCGGCACCAGCGCCGAACGCGGCGCTGTTGGCACCCGAGGCCTCGGCCGGGATCAGGCCGAAGAACGAAGTACCGCCGACCGCCACGCTCTCCTCGCCGGAGGCCACGCTGTACTCGCCCACCGCCACGCTGCTGCTGCCGGACGCGGTGGAGGACACGCCGACCGCAGTGCCGTAGCTGCCCGAAGCGAGCGCACCATAGCCCAGTGCCGAGGACAGGTAGCCGGTAGCCTCGCTGTAGCCGCCCAGGGCGGTGGCGCCGATGCCCGAGGCGGCGCTGCGGAAGCCGGTCGCCGTGGCCTGGTTGTCCGAGGCCACCGCTTCGTTGCCGGTGGCCGTGGCATAGGTGCCACTGGCCTGCGCGCCGGCACCGCTGGCGGTGGCGCCGATCTCGCTGGCCTGGGCGTTGCTGCCGATGGCGATGCTGTTCTCGCCCGACGCCTGGCTACTGTTGCCCAGCGCGACCGCATCGACCCCGCTGGAGACGGCATTGAAGCCGATCGCGGTCGCCCCGGCGGCCACGGCATTGGCGCCGCCGCCGAGCGCGGTGGCGCCGTCGGCGGTGGCGTTGGCGGCCTCGCCGGCGGCCAGCGCGTTGTCGCCGTCGACCAGGGCACCGGCATCGCTGTCGGCGCTGCCGCTGGCCTGGAAATACTTGCTGGTGGCCGCCGCGGCCTGTTTCACCGCATCCAGCTGGGCGACGTTGACCGCATCGGTGGCCTCGGTGCCGGCGGCCACGTTGGTGATCTGCCGCTCCTGCCCGGCGCTGCCCACCGACACGCTGTAGGCGCGGTCGGCGACCGCCCCGGCACCCAGCGCCACCGCATTGGCGGCGGTGGCCTCGCTGCCGGCACCGATGCTGATCGCGCTTTCCGCGTCGGCCACGGTGTTGGTGCCGATGGCGATGGTGTTGACCTGGTTGCCCAGCGCCTGGAAGCCCAGCGCCACGCTGTAGTTGCCGTAGCCGAACGCGCCGCGACCGACCGCGGTGGCGCTCAGCCCCGGCGCCCAGCTGTTGAAACCGATCGAGGTGGCGCCGCTGCCGCTGGCCCACGCCCCGGCACCGAACGCCGAGGCATTGGTGCCGGTGGCCCAGGCCGAGGTCCCGAACGCCGACGCGCCATCGGCCGTTGCCCAGGCGTAGGCGCCGACCGCACTGGCGTCCTCGCCGCTGGCCCAGGCGTTGTCGCCCTGCGCCAGGCTGTAGTTGCCGGTCGCACGCGCCTTGTAGCCGCCGGCGGTGCTGTGGTCGCCGGTGGCCTGCGCACCGTAGCCGGTGGCGGTGGCGACGCTGCCCGTCGCCTGCGCGCCCGCGCCGAGCGCGGTGGCGTTCTCGCCGGCATTGGCGCCGACCAGCACCGGCTTGCCGTCGGCATCGACGATCGGCTGGTTGTACTGGTCGTAGGCCTGCCCGCGGCCGCCGATGGCGGTGCCGCCGGTGCCGCCGGCCGTGCTGCCGTTGCCCAGCGCCACCGCGTCATCGCCCATCGCCGCCGCGCCGCTGCCGAACGCCGCCGCGCCGCTGCCGTAGGCATTGGCCGCATCGCCGGCGGCCAGCGCGCCGGCGCCGTCGGCATAGGCGCCGACCGTGCCGCCGCCGCTGTGGGCGAAGAACTTGGAGGTGCTTTCGGCAGTGGCGCGCACCGCATCCAGCTGCGCGAGGTTGACCGCATCGGTGGACTGCGTGCCCGCGGCGACGTTGACGACCTGCCGCTCGCTGCCGGCATCGCCGACCGAGACCGTATTGGCCCGGCGCGCCACCGCGTTGGCGCCCAGCGCCACGCTGTCGGCCGCAAACGCGGTGCTGTAGTAGCCGAGCGCGGTGCTGTTGGCGCCGCTGGCCCAGGACTGCGCGCCCAGCGCGCTGGCATGGTCGCCCGGTGCATAGGCGAAGTAGCCCAGCGCGGTGCTCTGCA
>NZ_NMPP01000076.1:0-28923 GCF_009192885.1 Xanthomonas sp. LMG 12462
ACCGCTACGCACCCACCCTGTTCGACCGCAACGCCGGCAAGGTCCATGTCTTCAAGGACAACACGCGTCTATTCAGCGGGTGGCCGCTCTGGGGCGGGGGCGGCCAGCACGAGATCCTCAGCTACGACTGGGCCTGCGTGCGCGCCCAGGTCGTCCGCTTCAAGACCCTCACCGGCACCGTGGCGCAGGACAACGCGGCCCTGCAGATGATCGTGCTGGCTGCGCCCGGCGATACCCGCGTGGTCGGCCAGTTCGGCCTGGGCCTGACCAGCAGCGCCATCGCCGTGCAGCCTCTGCTCGATACCTGGGAGCACATCCGCCGCTTCATGGAGCACGAAGGGCCGCTGTTCGTGGAAGGCGACGGACCCAATGAGGCCTTGTTCGAGATGCGCTTGGCGCGCTGCATCTTCTTCGGCCAGCCCTTCATCGGCCCGGGCAGTGCGGAGCATTGGAAGCACCCCGATCTGGGCGCCATCCTCTGGCAGGTCATCGCCATCCCGCTGTTCCCTCTGACCCTGCTCTACGGCCTGATCAGCTGGGCCAGTTTCCACATCAAGAGCAAGCCCGCATGGCCGCCTGAAGTGCTGGCCAGCGTGGGCGGCGCCCCCTTGCATGGCAGCGCGCTAGACGCTTAGAAAACAGGGGTCAGAGTGCATTTTTATTGTATGCAAGGCAATTTAAAGTTAGCTCTGACCCCAGTTCTGGCAACGGCGCCAGAAGGGTTTTGTGAGCCGCTCTAAACCCTGGCCATGGCCCGAACCAAGAACGACAAGCCCCCTGTCTCCGGACCCAAGCCATCGGCATCTGGCCGGCCACTGGGCATGGCCGATCTCGATTGGCTCGGCCAGGCGGCCTGCGACGAGTTTTTCAAGCTGCACGACAACGAAGTGTTCAGGGGCATCGGCGCGGGGGCGGTGCTCTTGCCGCCACACAGCGTACCGGCCAGCCGATCGCCCAACAGCGGCGGCGCTGTCATCGAGGCGTTTCCGCATGGGCTGGCGTACGGCAGCATGATGACTTTGCTTGTGGGGTTTCTTGGCTTTGGCGCCGTCGCTATAGGTTTGCCATTGACCCTGATGCTTGCGAGCGCACTTGGTGATGCCAATGCCTTCACTCCCGCCTTGGTCGGTATTTCAGTCCTATCGGTGTTCGTCTACTTCATGCTCCGCTTCGACCTCATCGGCTACCGTTACGCCCCCACCCTATTCGACCGCAACGCCGGCAAGGTCCATGTCTTCAAGGACAACACGCGTCTCTTCAGCGGGTGGCCGCTCTGGGGCGGGGGCGGCCAACACGAGATCCTCAGCTACGACTGGGCCTGCGTGCGCGCCCAGGTCGTCCGCTTCAAGACCTTCACCGGCACCGTCGCACAGGACAACGCGGCCCTGCAGATGATCGTGCTGGCCGCGCCGGGCGATACCCGCGTGGTCGGCCAGTTCGGCCTGGGCCTGACCAGTAGCGCCATCGCCGTGCAGCCCCTGCTCGATACCTGGGAGCACATCCGCCGCTTCATGGAGCACGAAGGGCCGCTGTTCGTGGAAGGCGACGGGCCCAATCAGGCCTTGTTCGAGATGCGCTTGGCGCGCTGCATCTTCTTCGGCCAACCCTTCATCGGTCCGGGCAGTGCGGAGCATTGGAAGCACCCCGACCTGGGCGCCATCCTCTGGCAGGTCATCGCCATCCCGCTCTTTCCGCTGACCGTGCTCTACGGCCTGATCCGCTGGGCCAGTTTCCACATCAAGAGCAAGCCCGCATGGCCGCCTGAAGTGCTGGCCAGCGTGGGCGGCGCCCCCTTGCATGGCAGCGCGCTAGACGCTTAGAAAACAGGGGTCAGAGTGCATTTTTCTTGTATGCAAGGCCATTTAAAGTTAGCTCTGACCCCAGTTCTGGAGTAGACATGCTGGGCACAACAATCCACACGAGACGAATGCGTGTCGTGGTTCCGCCTACTTCATGCATCAGTCTAGTGATGGACGCGCGATGCGGCGTCCGCCTTGGACAAGGCCTCATAATCGCGATCTGTGGCATGCTCGGCTACTGGCAGCAGTACTGGGGAGCGCGGTCCATGCTTCACCCCTTCCTTGGCACCAACGCCTAACGATGATGCAACCCGAAGCCGCCGCGCGATGCGGTTCAATTCAGGTGGCAGGCCCCGAGAACATGTCCATGCAGCCGGCGAAGATTTCCGTACTTGCTCTGCTGGTTCTTGAAGCAAGTCTGGTCACTTCTGCGGTGGCAGGCCTTCTGCTGCGCGATGTACCGGTGGCGCCTGTTGCTTTCGCCGTGCTTGGCGTTGGCTCGTTCCTGGCGCTTCTGATCTCTGTTCCGGCAGCGTGGTACTCCGTGGCCACGGATCGCTCAGCTCGCTCGGCGCCTTACCTGTCGGTCGTCGCCGTCGGTAGTCTCCTGATTACCTGTTTCATCGTGCTGCCGTTTCTGGGCGGCGGCGTGTAGCAGTGGACACACCAAGTCCGGAGGCTTGTGGCCTGATGACCGGTCTTGGTGACACCCAGCGGCCAGCGACGCCAGCAAGATCCAAGACAGAGATCTATGGCATGCTCGCGCCCGTGCGGCAGTGCTGGGGAAGCGCAGTCGATGCTCCACCACCTCCTGGCACCACCGTCTAACTATTCATTCAAGCGGCCCGGCTTCGCGGTGTCGCCCAATCCAGGTGTCAGGACGCATGACCAAGCAGTTCCGACTCTCGCAAGATCAGATCAAGCCAATGGCCGAAGGCTACGGCGGCTGTATTGCCACCGACAGGATCACCGTCGATGGTGATTCCGTGCGCTTCATGTACCGCGAGGCGCCGGACAACGACATCGATAGCGGTTGGCGCTTCATGTCAGGCTCCGAAGACGATGCGTACATGGACAACCCAGCCAACCATGCCGTGTATGACGTCAACACGATCGCCAACTACGACCCGAGCATTATTCCGTTTCTGGACGCCCCGGAAGGAAGCGCATTTGAAAAGCCCTCGGAGTCGGAGCAGTTCGTCGAGGTGACAAACTGGACGCCGGAGGATGAGCCCTGACAGTTGATTCAAACCGCCTCCAGATCGTGGTGCGGTTTAACTGTGGTGCTAGTGACAATGGGCAATCCTCCGCTCGTCCACATGGTTGGGCCAGTGTGGCGGGGCGGCGCAAACTCGGAGTCCGATCTCCTGGCGCCTTGGTATCGGCGTAGCCTAGAGGTTGCGGCACAGGATCGGAGGGCACCTGTCTTGGAAGTGCCCACTGATCCCTGTTCTACTGGAAGTAAAGCCAGTAAACACGGCCCGGCCTCGATGAAGCGCGGAAGACGCACACGTGACGACGACAGCTGACGACCTCAAAGCCCAACTCGCCCGCTCGGGTGTCATCCTGGAGATCGGGGGATTCCGGCCGCCCGACGATCCCCTGGCAAGTTGGTTCGGTCGCGTGAACGTCTGCGCGTCGGGCGAGACATGGCCGGAGACGGCGGGACGGCCGATGCATGCGCTGTGTCAGATCAACGTCAGCGAACTGCCGCTGCGGCCGGCGCGCCTCGCGGATATCGAACTGCTTACGGTGTTCATCGGTACCAATACGCTCCCGGTCGATACGGCCAACGGGGAAGGGTGGTGTCTGCGGGCCTACAAGCGGCTCGATGGACTGGTCCCGCTGGCGCCACGGCACACCGATTCGCCGATCAACGTATTTCCGATGCGGCCGCATGTCTTTCATGACGACTACCCGTGCTGGGAGGATGCGCCGATGGATCTGCCAGCAGATATCGAAGCGCACTACCACGATCTTTTCCGGAACCTGGATGGCTTCAAGCTGGGAGGATGGCCGACGCTGATCCAGGCCGAGATCTTCTGGGCGCCCTTCAAACGCCATCCCGCATCGCCCGAGTTCGTCTTCCAGATCGACTCCACGGACAAGGGCCGCTGGATGTGGGGCGACGGCGGCGTCGGCTACTTCGGCCGCGGAACAGCACCAGGAAAAGAAGACGAGTGGGCGCTTGCGTGGCAATGCTACTAGCGGCGTCCGGTGGAGAAGGCTGCGAGACCAGGTGCGCAGTTGATCGAGTGATGCATCAAGCGAAGTCCTAGCCAGACTGCGCGCTATTGTGCGCAGTGCGCCGACAGGTCTACTCTGATCCAGCTGTCTGGTCGATCACATTAGGGGGTGTGATATGAAATGTGGACTGCTGTCGTTGATCCTGCTGGCGGGCCTTGTGGCATGTCACTCCGCGCCGTCGCCGCGGCCGGCCGTCGCACATGGGGATGGCGCATCGCCGGACCGTCCCGTCGATCTGTCTGCGGCGCATAGCGAAGGCGCGGGCATCGCCGCGCAACGCACATGGCTCGATCAGCACTACCCCGGCGCGCGCATCAAATCGCAGTCGCTGTTGTTTGAGCCGTCGGCCATGGACCTCATCACGATCGTGCTGCCCTCGGGCGAGGAGCGCAAGGTCTACTTCGACATCTCTTCCTACTTTGGGAAGTGGTGAGCGGTGCGATGCATGTCGTGCAGGTATTTGTGATCGGACTCCTGGCGCTGGTTGCGTGTGCCGGATCGGCCTTCGTCGTGGCGGTCGTCGTCCCATCCCGCCTGGTGTTGTGGTTACGTCGACCACGACCTTCCTATGCCTGCTTTGCGTCGACTGGTTCCTGTGGGATGGATTGGAACCGGACGCGGTCACGTCGCAGAGGGGAAATAGGGGTCAGAGTGCAGTTTTCCTAGAAAGTCCGCTCTGATATCCGGTTCTCCTTGCACGCCTGATAGTTATGGTGCGAACCCGAGCAAGAGCCGCCCAGCCATTGACTGCGGATCAATGCCTCGGCGAGGATCACGCCATCCCGCATCCTCGCGGTCCGTCAGGCTAGGGGCATGGAAGAAAAACGGTATTCGAAGCTAGGAACAGCTCTTCATTGGATGGGGTTGGTCGCGGCTCCTCTCTCTGTTTGGGGCGGCCTTATCGCAAACGCAGCCTTGGCGCCCGGCGTCAGCCTCTCTACAGGGCTTGCGGCGTGGATGGGCGTCTTTGTCATGACAGTGCTTCCCGTCCACCTCATTGCGTACGCCACAACGTTCGCTTTCATGAGAGACAGGCTGCGTCTGAAGTACCCGACTCTCGTTGTGGCGCTCCTCACATCCGTCGCCGCCGTCGGGATCGCTTTTTCACAGGGAGGCAATCCATTCCAAGCGGTATTTGGTGCCTGGTATACACCCTGCTTCGTGATTGCATATGCCGTTGCAGCGGGATGCCCAAGCTCCGTGCAAGGAGATGGCTCGCAAAAGTCTGGCATCTCCATCAGGGCGGCCTCGTGATATCACTACGGAAATAGGGGTCAGAGTGCACATTTTATTGAGGAAATTAGGGGTCAGAGTGCACATTTTCTTGTGTGCTACACCTTTATAGTTCACCCTGACCCCCAGTTTTAACATGCGAATTTCATGGCAAGCCAAACTTGGACAGAGAAAGAATACGTGGAGTGCCTGAAGCACGAACGCCACTTGTTCGCGCGGGTTCTTCGCTCTTACGGGTCATAATCACCGGCGGACGCTGACAACGCGGCAGTTGCACGCTATCCATACGAGGAGCCAAATGATCCACACGGGCTCATCTTTCATGACGAGGCATGGCACTGGGCCATGCTTCGCATCCACGGAGAAGTTCACTGGCTTGCCAATCCTCAGCTTGAGTCTCCGCCGCAGGAATACCTTGATGCATCATCGTCGCTGGAGCCTAACAGTGGTCCCTAACAGTTCACTCAAGCCGACGCCGAAGTCGCTGCGTGGGTCCGCTTAGTTCAGGCGCTAGGTGCCACGTCAGATGCTTAGCCAGCTTTGGGAATCATGGCAGTTCAACCTCGGACTCGGCTTGGCTAGCCTCGGCGCTGGGCTGCTGGTAGTGTCGCCGTGCCTGCTCGTCCCGTCTTGGCGTCGCAAGCTTCTTCGGTCGAACTTAGATATCGAGGGAGTCGGTCTCATTGCGCTGACGGTCGCGCTTGCTGCAGTCGGCTGTTACAACTACATCAGTGCCGGAAACGGCAGCTGACAGTTCCATTCAGGCCGAACCGGCTTCGCTGATTGAGATAATTTAAGCGTTAGGTCACATGAAGAAGATTTTCGCAAACCTAGTAACAGTGCTCGGCGTGCTATTCTCGCTGACCGGGCTATTCGGCACGCCATTAGTACTGCATCAGCTTCCGATCTCCTTGATGTTGCCAAGTGATGGAGAGACCTCCCATCAATACCTTCGGGCGGTCCCTGCCGAGCTACCCTGGCCGGAATATCTGCCATACATTTTTATCCTTTTGGGGAGCGCAATGCTTGTTGCCGGCATACTTTTGCGCCGAAAAATTCGTGCACTGCGGCTTAACTAGTTATTCAAACGGAAGCTGCCTCGCGGTTCGGTTTAAATCAGGTGTTAGTCCTTATATGTTGAGTTGCGCTAACTGTCGGGAGGTCTGGGAATCGGCTCCAAATGGGTCGTCTCTTTGCGCTCTCATCAACGGCGACATCGGCTGGCTTATGTTCTTGCCTTCGTCTGAAGATACAGGCTTCAGTTCTCGCAACCCTTCCTATTCCGGACCGCTTGACGAAATGATCGAATACAGGCTCTCCAATGGCCAAGTCGATTTATATCCAGCTTCATGGGCGCTGCCGCTCGCAACGATTGAGCGAGCCTTCGCCTCCTTCCGGGACACGGGAAAGCCCCCAACTTTCGTCCGCTGGCACAACGACTCCGGTGATGCTTTAGAAGTCTGATCACCGGTCTAGGAAAAAGAGTCAGTAGGAAAAAGAGTCAGAGTGCACTTGTCTTGAAAATGCACTCTGACCCCAGTTCTCTCACCAGTTCTCTCAGTTGAGGATCGGTCTCGTCGGCCGACTTGCGGGTATAGATGACGCAGCGCATGGGGATCTCCGGCAAAAGAATGGGAGCACGCTCAGCACCTGCTGCGCGTGCGCTCAGATCTCTTTTTGCTGTTCAAATCCACGCCGTGAAGGCGACATGCGACGCGTTCGGACATCATATGCGACGTTGACGTGGTCGAACCGGATACTACCTCAGCGCGCCCGGGCTTGAGCCAGGCGGCGCCGATCGCCGAGCAGACGCTTTTCCGGCACTGGCCGTTGTTTTCGCGCGACGCTGCCAGCCGCGCCGCATCCCCCCGGCCGCCTGGACCGATGTGCTGGCCACGGCTCTCCTTTGCCGTGCCGCATCGGCCCATGCCGACAAGGTCCTCGAACACGAGCGACTGGCGGGGGCGCAGCGCCTGCTCGATTAAGCGGCACGGCTCGCCGCTGCGGCGGCTCCTGCGGCGGGTTCTGGTATGCCGGCTGGACAACTTGATCTGCGCGCGATGCGCTAGTGATAGAGCCGGTAGAGGTGCAGCGTACTGGAATCAGTACAGCCGTAGGCCTAAGTCCACGATCTTGCCAATCGGACTGAAAACCAGCGCGCCGCACCGGCCCGGTTCGACGCCCGCATAGGAAGCGCTCTTGACGATGCCGTAGGCAATGTTTCCATAGTGGACCGGCCCGCCACTGTCACCACGAAAGCACGCCAAGTCGTCCCCCACTACCACCTTGTAGGCCAGGGGGTCACAGACCTGTCCGTTGCACTCCTTACTGCTAAAGCTCGCCGTGCTACTCGACACGACGCCGCACGTCCAACCGGTCTGCAAGCCCCTGTGGCATACCCGATCTCCAGCTACGGCGGCTGCGGCCGAGAGGATCGCCACACCGCAACTGGAACAGGTGTCCCTCGCAAAGACTTCTCCAAGTGGGCGGTAGCCCAGAACTGGGAAAGAAAACCATGCCAAGTCGTGTGTCGCGTCGAAAATCCGGTCCTCGTAAGTCAGCTTCGCGGTGACCTGTACGCCGCTTGCCGCATCCGACCAGTTTCCGTACATGAGGTTCTTGCCACAGTGCGCCGCGGTGACCAGGCCCCAATTGGTGTTGTCCTTGTTCCGCACGATGAAGCCGCCGGTGCACTGGTGCTCGTTGTCCAGATTGAGGATCTGCGAGCCGCCCCGCACATAGGGGGACTGGGTCGTTGCCAATGGCGCACTCTGTGTCGGCAACGTTGAGCTGGACGATGGCTCGGGCGACTCTTGTGGTTCTGATTCCATGGGGCCTGGCAGGAACTTGAACCTGACAGGCACGCCGAGCTGGCGACTCAGCGCTGCGTTCTCCGCTTCGTAGGCAGCTTGCTCCTCCGCAGGGACGAAGACGTAAAGCACGATCGCAGCATCCACTTCATCGATACCCGTGCCCTGCAAGCCGGGCACCTGCTCCTGCAGGCGTGCTTGGTTCGCCGCCAGGATGGCGCTGATCTCGTCTAGCGTCTTGCCGGACACCAGCGTGAACTTGACCGGGATGGTTCCGTGCGGCGTGGACAACTCATGGATAGCGGGTAGCGGACCCTGCTTGAGCCGCAGCACGAGCTTGAACCCGTCGCGGCTATCGTCCCAATACGAGGTATCGAGACGGTCGGCATAGTCCGCTTTGAAAGCGTCGATCTCCGACCGGGCAAGCACCTGCCTGAGCTCCAGGCGCCGCGAGGCTTCCGCTTCAGCCACGTGATTGTCCTTTGCGTAGCTGCGGGAGATGACCTCCAACTGGTCCAAAGGCTTGGCATCCTGAGCCTGAGCAGTACTGGACAGCGCCATTGCGCAGGCTGCGACGAAAAGCCACGTGTGTGTCATCGTTTGATCCTCCTTGAATTTTGTTCCTGAAGGGCAGCTCCATCTATTTTTCTTGTCGCGTATGCCTGTGTCAAACCGACGCCCCGACGTCCCCCGGTTTTGAGTAGCAGGGCGATTTGGAGTCCAATCCCCAACGAGACGGAGATTGGACGTGAAGAAGCGCTTTACCGAAGAGCAGATCATCGGCTTCCTGCGTGAGGCCGAAGCCGGCGTGGCGGTGAAGGACCTGTGCCGGCGGCACGGATTCAGCGAGGCCTCCTACTACCTGTGGCGAAGCAAGTTCGGCGGCATGAGCGTGCCGGAGGCCAAGCGGCTCAAGGAGCTGGAGGCGGAGAACACGCGGCTGAAGAAGCTGCTGGCCAAGCAGTTGTTCGAGAACGACGTTATCAAGGACGCCCTGCGAAAAAAGTGGTGACCGCACCGGCGCGCAGGATGCTGGTGCGGCAGCTGATGGAGCGCGGGCTCACGGAGCGTCGGGCGCTGGCCGTGGTGCGGATGAGCGCCAGCGCGCTGCGCTACGTCCCGCGTCCGGATCGCAACGTCGAGCTGCGCGAGCGGATCCTGGCGCTGGCGCAGCGGCACAAGCGCTACGGCGTCGGGATGATCTATCTGAAGCTGCGGCAGGAGCAGTGGCCGGTGAACTACAAGCGGGTGGAACGGCTGTATCAAGAGGCCAGGTTGCAGGTGCGCCGGCGCAAGCGGAAGAAGGTGCTGCTGGGCGAGCGCCAGCCGTTGCTTCGGCCTGAAGCCGCTAACCAGGTCTGGTCGATGGACTTCGTGTTCGACCGCACCGCCGAGGGCCGGGTGCTCAAGGCCCTGACCATCGTCGACGATGCCACGCACGAGGCGGTGGCGATCGAGGTGGAGCGGGCTGTCTACGGTCACGGCGTGGCCCGGGTGCTGGATCGGCTGGCACTGACACGGGGTCTGCCGCAGGTGATCCGCACCGACAACGACAAGGAGTTCTGCGGCAAGACGATGGTGACGTGGGCTCACGAGCGCGGTGTGCAGCTGCGCTTGCACTGGTTCCCGACGCTGCTGCACGCCCGCGCCGAGATCCAGACCTGGCGACGGGAATATAACGAGGAGCGACCGAAGAAGATCTTGGGCGGCCTGACCCCGGCCGCCTATGCCCAACAGCTAGCGGCCAAAGCCGCTACGATGAAACCCGGACTCTAAAGAGCCCCGTTACTGAAAGCGGGGGGACGTCGAGGTTATGCAACAATGCGCCTAAGCCGCTGGAGAGAAAGTATGAAAAAGCATCTCGCCGTACTGCTGCTGATCGTGGGCCTTGTCTGTAATGCGCCCACGCTCGCCCAATCCTCCAAGTCGCCCTTTCTCGGAAAATGGGTGCTCGATGTCGCGAGCATGCCGGCGCCGCCCGCGCAGCGGCCGAAAAGCGCCTCGCTCACCTACAGCGATGTGGGCAAGGGCAAGTGGCAGACGAATGCCGACATCGTCGGTGGCGATGGGCATGACATCCATGCCGTCGCCATTTATCCGCTAGACGGAACCGCAGTCCCAAGCAAAGGCTACCCGACGGTCGACACCACGGCCGTATGGCTGCCGGCGCCGAACGTGATGGTCGCCGCCTTCTACTTGAAGGGAATGCCGCGCACGACGCGCACTTACACCGTCGCCCCTGATGGCAAGACGATGACCGAAACCGTGGTCTGGTTGAACATCAACGGCGAGCCGGCGATCACGATGAACCGCTTCAACCGTGCTGAATAGCCTATGCGGAAAATACGGCTCAGAGCGCGCTTTCTTGGGAGTTCGCTCTTGGCCTTCTTCTAATCTGTGGAATATGGCGAATGAGGAGCGAGCATCGGCATGTCGTCATTCGTACTTCAAGCGAGAAGCATCGCTGTAGAACACCCAGAGGGGGAGTGCCATCTTGTCGGCTTCGCCGACCAGGCGCTCGATACCACGACCTATCTCCTGCTCCAGCGTGCATTCTCGTTCGACGAGCAGGACGTGGCGTTGAGGATGGACACCTATCATGTCGAATGGTGCGGCCAGGAAACCTCGGGCTACGGCGGCGTCTCCCAGTTTCTGCTCAGCCCTGGCCACGCGCGGATTACATTCGTTCCAGATTCGCCGGTGGCACTGGCTGGTTTGGGGATTCTCACGGTCGTGTTCCAGTTGACACCGCCGGAGTACCTGACATTGCAGGCTGCCCTTCGTTGCATATTCGCGGGAAGCGGTTGCCTCTTGGTGACCGATGCTTAAAGTGTCGTATCCGACCCGTACTCGTTCGCGGGCTTGATCGTTCGGCATTAACGGCAAAGGAGGACTAGATGCTACTTGCCCTTATCACTGCGCTTTTCCTGGCCGCGTCCTCCGCCGTGGCCAGCAGTACGATGTGGGCGTTCTAAGCGCCGCCCGGCGCACCAGTGCCGGATCTGGAATTTCTCGGCTACGACAAGATTGGTGGGATCCTCATTCAAGACAAGAATGGGCCACGCAATCTTCCGCAAGGTTCCTACAAAGTCGTTGCGTTGGATCAGAGCGCTAGCAGGATCGACCTGACCTACACCGATCCAGGCGATCCCTCGCTTCCACCGAGCTTCAAGCTAAGGGGAGCAGGGCCGGACACGACCTGGACCATGCGCGGTAGGATGTACAAGGGCAAATTAAGTTGTGAGGCATGGTGAGCCATCCGCGACCGCCTGGTCGTCAACCAGCGCTGTGCCGCTGAGCTGAAGGCTGGGACTGGCGCCTCTCTGAACCAGGAACCTGTTGGCGGCCTGTGCGCACTGGGCGGTCGTTTGGAGAAGCCGTAGTGAAGAGTATTGATTGGAGTCATGTGGTTCCGTCCTATAGACTGGAACTTATTCAAACCAACGACAGTTCGTGCGGATCGAGTCAAAAGAGGCAACTTGCAACATGAAAAGGGTCTCTCTACTCGCCGTGTTGGCGCTCAGCGTGTTGCCACCCGCCGTCGATGCCAAAGACCTCTTCGCCAAAGATCGCTGCAAGGCCGCGTACGAGTATCACTTCCTCAATAGGGCCGTGGCGTTCGAGGATTGGACAGGGGTAGAAATTTTGCTTGAAGGAGGCGCAGACCCAAACGGTCGTGGCTATGCGCAGATCACGGAGTGCGTTCGTCTTCCAGGCGAGTTCAGCTCCCCACTCGCACTGGCAGTGAGGAATGGCAACGCCGACCTCGTTCGCTTGCTACTGAAATATGGCGCAGATCCTAATCTTCCGGAAGGAGAGTCGGTGACCCCAACGGGAATTGCACGCGGCATGGCTTCTCCGGCCATCCTGCAACTGCTGCTTGAGCATGGCGGAAGATAGGCACAGTGCCTTGTTCGTGCGAGATCGCATCCATCTGCCGCTAACGGACGCATGACCACATTCCAATTCCAACCCCGCTGGAAGGAAGAACTCGTCTGCACCGGCCCGGGCGGCGAGTTCGTGCTGGATTTCCCGATGGGCGTGCCCACGGTCTACGCGCCCACCGAGCATGCCTGGGCGCAGAGTGCACCTGCATGGGCGCGCGACCTGTGGCCGGTGTTCAAGGCCGAGCTGGAAGCCTGGTGCGACGAGCGCGACGTGCAGTTCTTCCTGGATGGATCGGCCAAGTGCTACGGAGCCACTGCCAAGGCCTAAGTGAACACGCTGACAGCAGGCGGATGCGCGTGGCTTTGTATCCTGGCGCGCCATCGCAGCAAGGTCTCCAATGAGTCAGAGTGCAGAGCGCGCTGAAGCGACGAACGTCCCGCTGTATCACCTGATCACGCCGGAATCGCACGAGGTGCTCGGCCCGTGGGCGGACGCATTCCCGGCGTATACCGTCGTGGTCGGCTACTCGAGTCTCGGCCACTTCTTTCTGCATGATCCGGCCAGCCAGGATTATGCGGTGCTGCATCCGTTCAAGGCCGCGGGCAAGTCGTATGGCGCACATGCGTCCACCGCGGCGTTCGAGGCGGCCATCCTGCGCGATCCGGGCTTCGAAGAGTACGTGTTGCGCGGCGACCATGTACGGGCGATCGCGGCGCGTCTTGGCCCGTTGAAGCCCGGGCAGATCTATATCCCGCAACCGTATCCGACGCTGGGCGGAACGGAAGCGCCCGAGACGTACGACAAGGGCGATGTGTGGGTCTTTGCGGACCTGGTCACGCAAAGCGTGGGGTTGTGACGCAAACTGGAATGAAGCCGCGGGAGGCGATCTTCTAGCGAGAACCCAGGCGGCACTGGATCGCCGCCTGGATCAAACGCAACGCCAGCACCGCAGAGACCGCGCCTCAGTGCTTCGCCGCCTTGCGCCGGTACACGCCATTGAAGCTGACGTTGGCGCCGCCGCACTCCAGGTTGTCCGAAGCCACCAGCAGATCGCCGACCAACTGCAGGCGGACCTTGCAGTCGTCCTGGCTGAGTTCCAGCCGATTGCCTTCGGGAAAGCCGCGCGCGGTGACGGCGCCAAGGTGCGGCCCACCAGGCGCTTGATCTGGGGTCGGGTTGGCGCTGGGCCAGTAGGCATCGCCGTTGGCGGTGATGGTGCCGTCGCCGTTGGCGATCAGTTGCAGTTCGTTGTCGCCGTCGTGCCAATGCCCGACCCAGGCCTGCGGCTTCGGTGCGGCCGTCGCCGGCAGTGGCTGCACGCTGGACGCCGCCACCCAGCCGGCGCTGCCCCCGACCTTGTTGGGGTAGAACGCGCAGACGAAGCCGCCCTGGCGCTGCGCCAGGATCACGGTGTCGTCCTTGACCACATAGGCGCGCTGCCGGCACGCGGCCTCGCCCTTGGCCGGGCAACCGTCGTCGTCGTTGAGCAGGTACAGGCGCGGCACTGCGACCTTGGCGAGCGAGAACCCGGCCGTGCTCATGGGGAAGCCGCCGTTGCGGCACATCGCGGTGTCCTCGTCCGGCGCCGCGTAGGCCAGTGCGGGAACCGCCAACAAGGCGAGCAGCCAGGTCTTGTGCATCACAGTCGCTCCAGAGGTGGGGCAATAGTGTGGTGCATGCCGGGTGAACCGGTGGCGAGCGAATTGGCAGGTGAGGACATCGACGCCGAGGAACACCTCGACCTGTAAGTTGGCTGCCATCAAGCACGCCGCGGGGATACCCTTGCCGCGGTCCAGATTTCAGAGGGTGGTGGAATGGCAGTGAAGTAACGGGCGGGCGATGTCTTCGCGATCCTGTCGGATGCGGGAACGTACGCGCTTTGCCAAGTGCTGTGGGCGCCGCAGGGCGACTATCGCAAGGTGGTCGGCTTCTGTGTGCTGGAACAGCAGGCATCGGAACCGACGCTTGTCGCGTCGCCGAGCCGGCCGCTGCCGGTGCGCGATGGCGACAAGGACATCCGATTGCTGTTCACCGGCACCCAGAAACTCAGGAGCGGCGAATGGCAGATCGTCGGCGCCGCGCCGCTGCCCCAAGACGCCAGGGAGTTGCTGACCTTCCACATCGCCGGCGCCCTGCACGAAGGCGACACCTTCGTGCGGATGCTGTCGGTGGACGAGTACGCGCGCTATCCGTCGATGTCGGTGCTCGGATTCGAACTGGTGCAGTGGCTGCTGAGCGACAGCCGGTGATCGAGGGCGCCGGCCGTTGACGGCCAGTGCCCGCTCGGCGAGCATCGCATGCAGCCTCGGCGCAGGGGCGAGGCCAACGCCGCACATCACTTCTGTCTGGATCAGGTGACACCATGCCCGCAAGCCTGTTGACCGAGGTCGTCCTGCGCCCGCTGGTCGAGATCGTCCTCTATGGTCTGTGCTATGTCGTCGGCATGCTCGTGGTGCCGACGTTCTCGTTCGGTTACTACAGTGTCGAACCGTGGAGCAGCAAGCGGCGCAGCAAATCCGGCAAGCGCAGCGCGTACCTGGCCCCACGCGTGGTCTCGGCCGACGCGGCGGCCTTCTGGGGCGGGTTTGCCCTGGTGTGCTTTGGGCTGTTGGGCTATGCGCTGTGGCAGGCAGCGGGGACTTAACCCCGAAGCGGCCACACAGCGCTACGCTTGCTGTCGACTGCAACGGATTGCACCTACTCATGCCTCACTCGGCCACCTGCTTCACCACGCGTTACACGCTGTCGACCTTGCGCGATCAGATCGACGAGCGCCCCGAACTGGTGATGGCGTTGGAGTGCATGATCGAGGTGGAAGAGGAGCACTTCCCGGACCCACCAACCCTCGCGGCGCTGTCGCATCTGGTGCAGTGCTCGGCATGCCAGGCCTGGAGTGCCGCCTGGATGGACGCGCAGTTCCCGGAGCGGGTGGCGTGGCGCGAGCGAATCGCACGCTACTGCTGCAGCAGCATGTTCGCGGCGGTGACCAAGCCGGACAGGATCGTGCGGATCGGCTTCGAGTTGTTCCGTGGCGAGGATCCGACTTGGTACCTCAATGATGCGATCTGTGTGCAGTTCTGTCCGTGGTGCGGGCAGCGCCTGCCCGATCGTCCGTTCGAGCCGGATCTGGAGCCGGAGCCGGAGCAAACACCGTGAGGCTGTGCCGCCGCTGCGTCGCCATGACGGCGGGAGGGCTGCCGCGACGGTCGATCGCCCTGTGGCGGCTCAACCGGCTTGCGGATCCGTCGCACGACCACGCTGCTTGCCGCGTGGCGATGTCGGCGCTTGGCGGTGTGCGATGAAGCAGCGCCTGCTCGCCCTCGCGATCGCGCTGCTGTCCGCCGGTTGGGTGCTGCCGCTGTGGTGCGGTGTCGAGGCGTGGCTGACGTTCTGGCAACGCGGGGGCACAGCGTCGTTGCAAGGTGGTCCTCCCGGCGACTCGTTTCCGTACCTGGCCTTCGCCTCGGCCTGCAGCAAGGTCGCCAGCGTCTGGCTTGCCGTCGCAATCGGCATCTGGGCGTATCTGGGCGCGCGTGCCTGTCTACGACAGATGCGATGAGTTGTCATGCGCCCGTGCTGCAATGGGTCCGGCCGGTCGCTGCACCACGGTGTCGGTCCCCGGTGGCAGGGCGCTGCGAGAGATGCCCATGTGCCGCAGACGGCGATGCCGGCCGCCACCGGGTTACATGACGTGCCGCACCGTTGTCCACCTGGGCGGCCGTGCATGCGTTACCTTCCTGGACCGCCCATCCGCGCCTGCGCGCCATGACGCAGCCACGCCGATGCGCGCGTCCGCCCCCCCGATCGTTCGAGAGTCAAGCTGCCGCATGCATCCTGTCATCCATTTCCGCTCCCGTCTGCTCGAGGTGAGCGCCGAGCCGGAGAATCCCATCAATCCGATCCGCGGCAGCTCGCTGCTGGACTGGCTGCGCGTGCGTGTGGGCGACGCCATGGTCCTGTCCGAGCCGGACCCGGAGGACTGGGGCTGGGCCTCCGAAGCCGAATGCCAGGGGCGCACCTACCTGGTCGGTGCCTACGCCGAGGAAGAGGTCGATGGCAACCATACCTGGATGCTGCAGATCGAGAAGGAGCGCTCGGTCTGGGAGCGTTTGCTCGGCCGCCATGCGATGCGCGACGACGATCCGTGCTTTGCGCGGCTGCATGCGCTGATCGCGGCCGAACCGCGGTTCACCGACGTGGTGGTGGAACGCGAATCCTGACCGCCGGTAGGGCTGCGCGACGCGATGGCGCGGACTGCAGCACACGCGCCATCGCGCTTGGGTATGCTCGGCGGTCCCTCTCCATCCGCGTGCCACCATGCCGATCCGTACCCTGTCGCTGTTCCCGTTGCTGCTGATCGGCACCTCGCCCGAGCTGATGGCGGCGCCCAGGCATTGCCTGCCGTATGGCCCGACTCAGGTCACCCTGTCCGGTATTCTGGCGCCGTCGCCCACCGACGCCGCCCCGCCTACTGTCCCGCATACGCATACGCATACGCATCCGGACGCCGCTGCCGGTGCGGCAGCGACCCAGGAAGACGTACTGATCCTGCCGCAGCCGCTGTGCGTGGCGGCGTCGGCGGATGGGCGCCAGCCGCGCTACGAGCAGGTGCGCCAGCTGCGGCTGGCGGTCACCGCGGACCAGGCCGCACACCTGCGCGAAGAAGGTGTCGGCCAGGTGGTGAGGGTGACCGGAACCCTGGCGCATGCGCCGATCGGGCCGGATGCACCGCCGCTGCGCTTGAGCGTGCTCGGGGTGGACAGCGACTGAAGGATGCCCTGGTGACACGCTTTCACTGCGATTTAGCGGCATGTGTCGTGGCCTTGTAGGAGCGGTTTCAGCCGAAACGGGCATTCCCGGTAAAGCCTGTCGCGGCTGAAGCCGCTCTACGTGGTTGCAGTTCCGGTGAAATCGGATGTCTCCCGTTACCTAGGCATCTGGTTGCTGCGGCCACGCCGGCCGCTGGCGCACGAGGCAGCGCTCGCATTGACGCCGCGCAGCCACTGGTCGAGGATCGCCATGCCGCATCTGGCGGCCCGAGGTGGCAACGATCCATGAGGGGAATGCGCGTTCTGTGTGCGATAAGTCTGTGGCTGAGCGCGTTCGCCGCCATCGCGGGCGAGTCGCCGGCGCACACGGTCCAGACGTTCTATGCCTGGGCGATCGCGCCCAAGCACGCCGATGGCGACGTTGCGCAGGTGCGGCATCTGCTGGGGCGGGAACTGTTCGCGGCGCTGGAGGCGCAGCGCGCCTACGAGGCAGCCTGCGCCAAACTTGTGCCTGCAGACGTCAAGCCGCACATGCTCGACCAGAGCCCCTTCTTCCTGTGGCCGGACCAACCGACGGCGCTGGTCTCGACGACCGCGCAAGTCACCGGCGACACCGCGCAGGTGCGCGCCCGTCTGGCCATCGATGACCAGCAGTGGACGGATACGTTGGTGCTCGGTCGCCAGGACGATCGCTGGGTGATCCTCGACATCGCGTGGCAGGAAGGCACGCTCACCCGACGCCTGACGGACTTTGCCGCGCAGCGCTGCACGCAATGACGTCGCCGGCGTAGACGAGGGAAGCGCGATGGATGACGTCGGCAGTCGTACCGCGCTATTGCTGAGCCTGCAGCGCGCCCTGCTCGGTGAGGTGCACCCACAACTGCGGCAGGCCTCGATCGAGGCCGACCAGGCGCGCCGCGTGGTCCGGTTGCGCTTCGAATACGACGGCCCGCCGATGGAAACGCCTCGCGAAAGCTGCTCGTGCGCCGCCACCGAGGTGATCGCGGACTTTCCGGCGAGCTGGGACCTCGAAGAAGTGCATGTCGCCGTGCCGATGCCGGAGCCGCTGCAGCCCCTGCAGCACGTGGCATACCGTCGCGCAGAACCGGACGCTTCGGCCTGAATCACGCCGCTTGCGCGTGGCATCCTGGGGCCTATCGTTCCCCAGTGCCCGCGTCCACCACCCCGGGAATCGGCGTCGCCGAGGGAAACGCCTCGCGCAGCAGGTGCACGCCCTGCTGTGGCTTAGCCAGTGGCGTCAGGTCCTGGCGGTCGGCGCGCAGTTCGGCGCTGCGGTGCGGGGCGATGGCGTCGCGGCGGGCCTGCAGGTCCGGCTGCAGTTCGCCGTCGCGATGCATGAGGTCCGTAGATGTCCGCTGCGACGGCGTGGCGTGACGTGATGCGGTCACGCATCGTCGCGCCTTGGCAGCCACGCCGTCATTGCAACGGCGGTGCAACACAGACGACATATCGTGCCGCGCTGCGCCACCGTATGGCGCATGCCGTCGCGGGCTGCTGCGCAAGCCGAACGGACTCGATTCTGCGCGCTCACAAGGATTCGACATGCTGCATCCCCATCTCTCCCCGCGGCCGCTGACCGCGCGCGCCGCGCCGGCCCGTACCCGCCTGGCGCAGGCCTGCGCCGCCCTGGTGCTGGCCTCGGTCGCCGCCGCCGCCGCCGCGCAGGACAGCGCGCCGTCGCTGGCCGGCAGTGAGACCCGCCCGGCCAATGCCGCTGGTACTGGCGACGCGGCGACCTCGCTGGACACCATCATCGTCACCGCCGAGCACCGCGAGCAGAACCTGCAGGAGGTGCCGGTGTCGGTGGGCGTGGTGCAGGGCGAGGCGATGCGCGACTTCACCGCCGGCGGCGACGACACGCTGCTGGCGCTGTCCGGCCGCGTGCCCAGCTTCTACGCCGAGACCACCACCGGCCGCATCTTCCCGCGCTTCTACATCCGCGGCCTGGGCAACATCGACTTCTACCTCGGCGCCTCGCAGCCGGTGTCGATCATCCAGGACGACGTGGTGCTGGAGCACGTGGTGCTGAAGTCCAACCCGGTCTACGACGTGGACCAGGTGGAAGTGCTGCGCGGCCCGCAGGGCTCGCTGTTCGGCCGCAACACCACCGCCGGCATCGTCAAGTTCGACAGCATCAAGCCCAGCGACGACTACACCGGCCGGGTCACCGCCAGCTATGGCAGCTACAACACGGTCTCGGTCGACGGCGGCATCGGCGGCCCGATCAACGACGTGCTGTCGTTCCGCGTGTCCACCCTGTACCAGCACCGCGACGATTGGGTGGACAACACCTACACCGGCCCGAGCGCCGACGGCACGGTCACCCCGAAGAAGGACGCGATGGGCGGCTACGACGACCGCAACGCGCGCCTGCAGCTGCTGCTCAAGCCGAGCGAGAACTTCTCCCTGCTGGGCTCGTTCCACACCCGCGACTACGACGGCACCTCCACGCTGTTTCTGCGCGGCGCGCTACACAAGGGCTCGAACAAGGTCGACGTGCCGCGCGACCAGGTGGCCTATGACGAGGCCCACGACAACCCTCAGGCGTACAAGACCCACGGCGCCTCGCTGAAGGCGATCTACGACTTCGGCGGCGTGTCGCTGACCTCGATCAGCGCCTACGAGACCACCTCCGGCTACAGCCGCGGCGACACCGACGGCGGCGCCGCGGCCAACTTCCCGGTCAACGGCGTGCCCAACGGCTACGGGCAGTCGATGGGCCAGGTGCGCGATCTGGACCAGTACACCCAGGAACTGCGCCTGGCCAGCGAAGGCGACGCCCCACTGCAGTGGCAGGCCGGCGCGTTCTACTTCGACGGCAAGGACACCACCGACTTCTACCAGCGCGCCTACTTCCTGCAGACCGCCGCGCGCAATCCCAACAACTGGGTGCGCCTGCACAACAGCAACACCTCCTGGGCCGGCTTCGGCCAGCTGACCTACAAGGTCACCGACGCGTTGACCCTGACCGCCGGCGTGCGCCAGACCCGCGACAGCAAGGAGACCAAGCTGCTCAAGACCGCCGACACCGCGGCCGGCGTGGTCACCTACAAGGGCCGCCGCGACGTGCGCCTGGCCGACACCCAGCCGAGCTGGGACCTGAGCGCGATGTACGAGATCAACCCGAACGTCAACGTGTACGCGAAGGTCGCCCGCGGCTTCCGCGGCCCGACCATCCAGGGCCGTTCGGCGGTGTTCAACTCCGACTTCACCACCGCCGACTCGGAAACCATCCTGTCGTGGGAAGCGGGCATCAAGAGCAACCTGTTCGACAACCGCCTGCGCCTGAACGTCACCGGCTTCACCTACACCGTCGACGACATCCAGCTCAACGGCAACGACTCCAACGGCAACGGCGTGCTGTTCAACGCCGACAAGGCCAAGGCCTACGGCATGGAAGCGGATCTGGACTGGCGCCCGATCCCGAACCTGTCGCTGACCGCCGGCCTGAGCCTGCTGCACAGCGAGATCCAGGACAAGCGCGTGTATGCGCAGGTGTGCGGCCTGAACGGCGTGGTGGTGTGCACGGTGAAGGACCCGACCATCCGCATCGGCAACAACACCTTCGCCCAGATCGACGGCAACCCGCTGCCGAACGCGCCCAAGTACAACGTCAACCTGGCCGCGCGCTACGACATCCCGGTCAACGACGGCGGCGCCTTCTTCGTCGCCACCGACTGGAACAAGCAGGGCTACACCAGCTTCGTGCTGTACGACTCCACCGAGTTCACCTCCAACGGCAATTTCGAGGGCGGCCTCAAGCTGGGCTACACCGGCGACTACGGCGCATGGGAAGTGGCCGCGTTCGCCCGCAACATCACCAACGAGAAGAACCTCAAGGGCGTGATCGAGAACTACATGGCGGCCGTGTACAACGAACCGCGCATCGTCGGCGTCTCGTTCAACCTGCACTGGCACTGATCGCAGCACGTCGTAGCACCACGCCGGCAGCACCTGCCGGCGCCAGCGGGCGGGAGGGCGACAGTCCTCCCGCCCGTTTGCGTTTGGCAAGCTAGGTTGCCGCAGCTGTAACCATAGCCATAGCCATAGCCATAGCTGTTGCCTGGCTTTGGCTTGGCTTTTGTTTTTGATTTACCGGGTTCCCTTCCGAAGCGGCGGCCAGCGCGGGGAAACACCCGAAGGGCGGCGTACATGGATGTACGCCGTCCGCGGCAGGGGCAGGATGCCCCTTCCGCGGATCCCCGTGATGGACGCGGACCCGGAGCGCGCAGCGCGGAGGGCGCGTAGGCAGGGCGCGCTTTCTTTTGGTTACCTTTTCTTTGCGCGAGCAAAGAAAAGTAACTCGCCCGCAAGGGCGAAAGCCTTTGCTCTTGACTGATGTATCAGATGAAGTGAGCTGCAGTAGCGGCTTCAGCCGCGACGCGCGACGCGCCAGCCTCGCTATGCCCCTGGGACGATGGCCCCCTGCATCGCGGCAGCCGCCGGTCACGGCGTCGGGACTGAAGTCCCTCCCACAACACGTGTCTGCGCGTGACGCATACGTTGGCGATGCCCACCCGTAGGAGCAGCTCCTACGCTCCCAAGACCCCTGAGCAAACCTGCCACCCATCCCAAATCCCATGGCAGCCCCGCCCCGGCTCTGCTAAAGTCCGCGCCCAGCGCTGCCGCGTCCGGCAGCCAGGCACAGCCGCCGCCATGCCTTCAACCGTGAGTCTTTCGGGGGAAGTGGTGTATGCGCGTCGCGCGGTCCGTGTTGTCCTTATGCGTGGTATCCGTCTTGCTGAGCTGGGCGCCGCCAACGCGCGCTGCCGGCGCCGATGCCGCGCCGCCTCCTGATCCCACCACCCTCGACCAGATCGTCGTCACCGGCGAGAAGAGCGGGCGCAGCGTGCAGGACACCACCAGCTCGGTCGCCGTCACCACCGAAGCGCGCATCGAGCAGGAGAACCTGCAGAACGCCTACGAGGTGTTCAACCGCACCGCCAACATGGCCCAGACCTACGGCGACGCCGGCTTCAGCATCCGCGGTATCCGCAACATCGACGGCGGCAGCGATGCGCCGCTGGCCACCATCTACCTGGACGGCGCCGCCCTGCCGTGGAAGGCGATCAGCTGGGCGCCGCTGAGCCTGTGGGACCTGCAGCAGGTGGAAGTCCTGCGCGGCCCGCAATCGACCCTGCAGGGCGAGAACGCCCTGGCCGGCGCGATCGTCCTGCGCACCGCCGAGCCGACCATGGACTGGCAGGGCAAGCTGCGGGTGCTGGCCTCCGATCCCTCCGACCGCAGCCTGGCCGGCGCGGTCGGCGGCCCGATCGTCGCCGACGAACTGGCGTTCCGCGCCTCGGTGGAGCAGCGCAGCTTCGACGGCTACACCTGGAACCTCACCCGCCAGGCCGCCGACGACGCGCAGGTCTCGGCGATCTACCGCGGCAAGCTGCTGTGGACGCCGTCGGCGATCGCCGGGCTGAAGGTGCAACTGGGCTATACCCGCTCGCACCGCACCGGCCCGTACATGTACAGCTACGTGCGCACCGATCTGCCCGACTATTTCGGTCACCGCTACACCACCACCAACACCCCGGACCGCACCCGCAGCGACAGCGACATCGTCACCCTGCAGGCCGACTACGCGCTCTCCGACGCCTGGTCGTTGTCCTCGGTCAGCGCCTGGAACAAGGTCACCTCGTCCAGCCTGTGGGACATGGACCATGGCCCGGATAACGCCGGCTATGCGCGGCGCCAGCTCGACGACACCACCGCCTCGCAGGAACTGCGCCTGCACTACGCCGGCACCGCGGTGCAGGGCCTGATCGGCGCGTACTGGGCGCGGCACGTGGAAGACAACGACGCGCAACTGCTGAACAACGTCGCCACGCCGACCACCACCATCGCCAGCCTGCTGCGCAGCGCCGGCGTCCCGGCCGCCACCGCCACCGCGATCGCCACCCGCTACGCGCAGGCGCTGCCGGTGATTCCGGTCGACTACGTCAGCGCCAGCCCGACCCGCTCCAGCAACCGCGCGCTGTTCGCCGACGGCCAATGGCAGGTGGGCAGCGGGTTCTCGCTGCTGGGCGGGCTGCGCTACGACCGCCAGCGCTACGCCATGGCCTCCGACACCACCGCGGCCTTCGCCGGCCGCTATCCCGATCCGGCCGCCTTCGCCGCCAGCGGCACCGCGCTGTACCGGGCCATCGTCGCGATCAACCAGGGCGTGGCCGGCATCGTGCGCTCGGCCAACGGCGAGGTGGCCTGGAACACGCGCGACTTCGACGCGCTGCTGCCCAAGCTCGGCATGCGCTACGACTGGAACCCGGACCTGTCGACCAGCCTGGTGGTGCAGCGCGGCTACCGCTCCGGCGGCTCCAGCTTCAACTCGGCGCGCAGCCAGGCCTTCCCCTACGACCCGGAATACACCTGGAACTACGAAGCCGCGCTGCGCTCGCAGTGGCTGGACCGGCGCCTGACCCTCAACGCCAACGCCTACTACATCGACTGGAAGGACAAGCAGACCACCGCCTACTTCGGCCTCAACAGCTTCGACTACAACACCGTCAACGCCGGCCGCGCGCATCTGTACGGGGCCGAGCTGGAGGCCAGCCACCGCCCCAACGAGGCGTTCGACTGGTACGGCTCGCTGGGCTATGCGCGCACCCGCTACGACAGCTTCGCCACCATCGCCGGCGCCTCGGTGATCGACTACGCCGGCCGCGAGTTCGCCTACGCGCCGCACTGGACCGCGGCGCTGGGCGCCAACTGGCGCTTCGCCGAGGGCTGGCTGGCCAACCTCAACGCCAGCTTCCGCGACCGCGTCTACACCGACATCGGCGCCGGCGCGGTGCAACTGGCCTCGCGCACCGTGGTCAACGCCAAGTTCGGCTACGAGAACCTGGACTGGAGCGCGTGGATCTTCGCCAACAACCTGCTCGACCGGAACTACGTGCAGTACCGCTGGGCCACCGATCCGGTCGCGATCCTGGGCGCGCCGCGCGTGGTCGGCATCGGTTTCGAGGCGCGCTGGTGATGCTCGCCTTTGCCACCGCCGGCTATCTGCTGGCCGCCGCGCTGGCGGCGCTGGCGTTCTACCTGGCCACCGCGCACCAGCGGCTGCGCCCAGCCTGGCGCCGGCACGCGCGCGCGCTGCGCGTGGCCGGCACGCTGCTGTGCGCAGTGGCACTGGGCGCGGCGATCGCCGCGCTGGGCGTGTGGGCCGGCGTCTTCGCCGCGTTGAGCGCGACGATGCTGGCGGCGGTGGCCCTGCCGTACCTGGATGCGTGGCGACAATTGCACCGAGGGGCTGGCGATGTGGGTTAGGTGGCTGGCGGCGATCGTGCTGGGCCTGCCGCTGGCGGTGGGCGTCATCGGCTTGTGCGTGCTGCTGTGGCCGGGCGACCTGCAGGTGCACACGTTGCCCTGGCTGTTGCTGGTGTTCCCGCTGTGGGTCGGCGCGATGTCGCTGGCCTTCGTGTTCCGTAGCGGCGCGCGCGCGTGGCTGTGGCTGGGCGCTGCGACCGCACTGTGCTACGTGGCGCTTTACCTGCTCAAGGCCACCCACCTCGTGCAGGTGAGCGCATGAAGGCCGCGACCCTGCGCCAGTTCCTGTCGGCGCACAGCTGGATGGGCCTGCTCGCCGGCATGGCCTTGTTCATCGCCTTCTACGCCGGGGCCATCAACGTGTTCACCCACGACCTGGAGCAGTGGCCGCGCCCGGCCGCGGTGCAGGCCCCGGCGTTGCCGCCGGAGCAGGCCGCGCAGGCGCTGACCGATGCGGTGCTGGCGCGGCATCCGGCGCTGGCCGAGTCGTACACGCTGATGCTGCCCGGCGAGGGCCGCACGCAGCCGCAGTTGTTCGCGTTCGGGCCGACCGCGGAGCAGGCCTTCGGCGGCATGGTGCAGTTCCAGCCCGGTGCCGACGGGCAGCCGGTGCAGCTGCCGCAGCGCAGCGGCTTCGTCGCGTTCCTGTACGACCTGCACTTCACTGCCGGGCTGCCGCGCACCTTCGGCACCTACCTGTTCGGCGTGGTCTGCCTGCTGTACGGGGTGGCCCTGGTCAGCGGCGTGGTGCTGTACGCGCCGGTGCTGCTCAAGGACCTGTTCGCGCTGCGCCGCGGCCGCAACGTCAAGCGCTTGTGGCAGGACGCGCACAACGCCATCGGCATGCTGTCGCTGCCGTTCCACGTGATCTTCGCCTGGTCCGGCGCGGTGCTGACCCTGGGCGTGCTGCTGCTGGCGCCGTTCCAGTACCTCGTGTTCGACGGCAAGCTGATGCAGGTGCTGCAGCCGGACTTCGAACTGGCGCCGCACGTGCAGCCCGCGCACGTGCCTGCGCCGATGCTGCCGGTGGCAGAGCTGGTGAAGCGGGCACGCGCGGCCAATCCCGGCTTCGCGCCGGAGAGCCTGTCCTTCCACGATGCCGGCGACGCCAATGCGCAGGTGGAGCTGTACGGCCACCAGGAGCAGCGCCGGCTCAACACGCTCGGCGGCGTGGCGCTGCGCGCGGCCGACGGCCAGGTGTTGCGGGTGCTGTCGCCGCAGACCATGTCGCCGGGTGTGGCCGCGCTGCGCGGCCTGCAGACCCTGCACTTCGGCGACTACGGGCGCTGGCCGCTGCAGTGGCTGTACTTCCTGCTCGGGCTCGGCGGCGCGTTCCTGTTCTACAGCGGCAACCTGCTGTGGGTGGAAGCGCGGCGGAAGCGCCGCCAGGTCGCGCAGCCGTTGCGCACCCACGTCATGGCGCGGCTGACCACCGGCGTCTGCCTGGGCTGCGTGGCCGGAGTGTCGGCGCTGTTCGTGGCCGCGCGCCTGTTGCCGCCGGGGATGGAGCGCGGGGCGTACTACGCCGTGTTCGCGCTCGGCGTGGCCTGGTCGCTGTTGCGGCCGACCGCGCGCGGCGCCTACGAACTGCTGCTGGCCTGTGCGGTGCTGACCGTGCTGGTGCCGCTGGCCGGGTTGCGCGGCGCCGCCGGCTGGGTGGCGCCGTGGAGCAGCGGGACGCTGCTGGCCATCGACGCCTGCGCGCTGGCGCTGGCCTGGGCCTACTGGCAGATGGCGCGCGCCGCGTATCGCCGCGGGCAGGGCGGCGATCCACACAGTGTGTGGGCGTTCCCGCCGCCGCGCTGACGCTCGCCCTGCCGTGCCAAGGCGGCGCGGCAGGGCGCTGCTGTCACGCAACCGATCGTCCCAAAAGTGGACAATCACGCGCCGGTGCTTTTTCATGGTCTCGACGTGGGCACCGCAGCGTCCGCGCGAAACCGAATCGGGTGACACGATCTGATGTGACCTGATCCGCACTTCGCGCCGCGTTGCCGTCGACAGGGGACTGCATGCACGAGCGTTACCAGGAGCCACACGACGCACCGCCGGGCGAGGCCTACGCGGCGCAATTGCGCAAGGGATTCGCCGCGCTGCGTTTCGATCCTCCGCTGGAACGGGCGTACCGCCACTACACCGCCGCCACGCTGGGCTTCGCGCAGCGCGTGGCGGCTTCGCTGGGCGTGTTGATCGCGCTGCTGCTGCTGGGCTGGGACGCGGTGCATTTCGGCTGGCGCGGCGGCGGCCTGCTCGGCTATGCGGTGGCGGTGCGCGTGGCGACCCTGCTGGCGCTGCTGTGGGTGGCGGCGGCGATCCATCGCGCCGACACGCACGGCCCCGGCCGTGCCGCGCTGTTGCTGCTGGTCGGCGGCACCGGGCTGGTGCTGTCGAGCATCGGCTACCCGCCGCAGGAACTGCGCTATGCGGCGGCGGTGATGACCCTGGTGATCGTGGCCGGCTTCTTCCCGTTGGGCATGGCGTTGTGGCAGAGCGTGGCGGTGGCGCTGCTGCTGTGCGCGATCAGCGCCGTGGCCGGCCATCTGCTGCTGGAGGGCACGGCGCACGATGCCTACCTGCGCCTGCAGTGGCTGCTGTGGACCGCGGTGCCGGTCGGCGCGGTCGGCGGCTACCTGCGCGAACACTCGCGCCGCGAAGGCTTCCTGCAGCGGCGAGTGCGCGACGAC
This sequence comes from Xanthomonas sp. LMG 12462, assembly GCF_009192885.1. Lineage (NCBI taxonomy): Bacteria > Pseudomonadati > Pseudomonadota > Gammaproteobacteria > Lysobacterales > Lysobacteraceae > Xanthomonas > Xanthomonas sp. LMG 12462. The sequence goes on from NZ_NMPP01000076.1 coordinate 26,721, forward strand.
GAGGCCTTGCGCGACGCGCTCACCGGCCTGGGCGACCGCCGCCGCTTCGACGAACACCTGGCGGTGGCGCTGGCCGAGCGCAGGCGCCTGCAGCGCGGCCTGGCGCTGATCCTGGTCGAACTCGACGGCTTCGCCGCGCTGAATCAGCGCAGCGGCGCCGGGGCTGCCGACCGCGCGGTGCTGGAGGTGGCCGAAGCCATGCAATGCCTGCTGCGGCCGCTCGATGTGGCCATGCGCATCGGTGCCGACCGCTTCGCGCTGGTGCTGTACGACGCCAGCGGCGCGCACCTGCGCCAGGTGGCGCCGGCGCTGCGTGACATGGTCGAGGTGATGGCGATCGCGCAGGACACGGCGGACGCGCCGCCGCTGACGGTCAGCGTCGGTGCGCTGCTGGCCACGCCTGAGGACACGCCGGCCACGCTGATGCAACGGGCCGAGGCATTGCTGGATTCCGCGCGCGCCGTCGGCAACCGTGTGGTGCTGGCCGAGGACACCGGCTGGTAGCGCGCTGAGCCGGCGCGTCACCCCTCGCGACCGACGCCGCCGCAGCCGCCGCCATTGTGGGAGGGACTTCAGTCCCGACGCAGCACACCAACCGACCCGGGAAGCGCGCCTCTGCTTTCGACAGGCGCACACGGGTGTTTCGTCACGGCCACGCGCGCCGCGCGCGGCGATCGTGGCGCCGCCTCACAACGTCCCGCGCTGCACGAACGGCACCTGCGCGTAGAGCCGGCGCTCGCCGCCGCGCGGGTCGTGCGCCAGGCGGCTGTCGGTGTCGAACAGCAGGGTTTCGCGCTGGGCCAGCGAATACGGTTCCCAGCGGGGCAGGCCGGCGTGGTTGGGGTCGCCGTGGCGGGCGAAGGCCAGCAGCGCTGTGCTCATCGCATCGGCCATGCGCTGCGCGCCGGCGCCGTCGCCGGTGCGCGACCCGGGCTGGCGGATGTTGTCGAACACCAGCGGGATGTCCAGGGTGTGGAAGGCGCCGAACTTGCCGCCGTCCAGTGGCGAACCCCAGTCCAGTTGGTAGACCCAGGTCGGCGCGCCCTGCCGCGCGCGCGCCTCGGCTTCCTCGACCGCGCCACGCCAGGAGCGGCCGGCGGTGGTGGCGGCGAAGAACACCTCGCTCGGCGTGTAGTGCGGATACAGCCGTCGGTACTCGGCGATCACCACCTGCGGCGACAGGTCCACGTACTGCTCCTGCGCCAGCTTGTCCGGCAGCGCGTCCCAGGTCAGCGCGAAGTTGGCCGGATCGTGGCCGAGGAAGGCGCGGGTCTCGTCGTGGGTGTTGCCGATCACCATCGGGATGCGCGCCGACTGCGGCGGCGCGTCTGGCCAGAACGGATGCCGGTGCAGCACCTGCGCATCCAGCACCGGGCCCAGGTACAGCGCGGTGTCCTCCGCGCGCGATGGATCGCGGATGCGGGTGGCCTCGAGCACGCGCTGCAGCGGCAGCGTGCGCAGCGCGTCCAGTTGCGCTGGCTCCAACTGCAGGGCTTGCAGCAGCAACTGCGCGCGCTGGCTGGCGGCACGTGGCCCGGCGGCGGTGACCTGTTGCCCGCTCATGGTCCAGGCGCGGTGGAACAGCCCCTGCGCGGCCGGCATCGCCATCAGCGTGGCGATCTTGGCGCCGCCGCCGGACTGGCCGAACACGGTGACGTTGCCGGCATCGCCGCCGAACTCGGCCGCGTGCGCGCGCACCCACTGCAGCGCCTGTACCAGGTCGAGCTGGCCGACGTTGCCGGAGGCGGCATAGGCGTCGCCTCCGAACGGCGCCAGGTACAGATAGCCGAAGGCGTTGAGGCGATGATTGACGCTGATCACCACCACGTCGCCGCGCTGGCACAGGCGCACGCCGTCGTACAGCGGGTCGCTGCCGGAGCCGTTGTTGTAGGCGCCGCCGTGGATGTAGAACAGGATCGGACGCTTCGCACCGTCGCGTAGGCCCGGGGTCCAGACATTGAGGAACAGGCAGTCCTCGCTGACTGGCTCGGACCCGCGCTGCGGCGCCGACGCACCATAGGCGCCGCAGTCGCGCACACCGTGCCAGGGCCGTTCCTGCAGCGCCGGCTGGAAGCGTCGCGGCGCGGTGTCGGTGCCGTAGGGAATGCCCTTGAACACGCACACGCCCTGCTCGCGCACGCCACGGATGCGGCCGCTGCGGGTGCGCGCCAGCGGCGCCGCCGGCGCGCACCCGCAGCGGCCG
>NZ_NMPP01000077.1:0-141532 GCF_009192885.1 Xanthomonas sp. LMG 12462
CACCCGCCATGCTCAACAACGACATCCTGCGCTCCATCCGCTACATGCTCGACCTGAGCGACCAGAAGATCGTCGATCTGGCGCACCTCGCCGATCCCGCATTCCCGATCGACAAGGCGCAGATCCCGGCGTGGCTGAAGAAGGAGGACGAAGACGGCTTCGTCGAATGCAGCGACGCGGTGCTGGCGCATGTGCTGGACGGGCTGGTGTTCCACTACCGCGGCCGCGACGAAAGCCTGCCGCCGCGCCCGGTGGAAGCGCGCATCACCAACAACGTGGTGCTGAAGAAGCTGCGCGTGGCGTTCCAGCTCAAGGACGTGGACATGCACCAGATTTTCGACGCCGCCGGTTTCCCGGTGTCCAAGCCGGAACTGTCGGCGCTGTTCCGGCAGCCGGAGCACAAGAATTTCCGCCTGTGCGGCGACCAGTTGCTGCGCAACTTCCTCAAGGGCCTGACCCTGCGCGTGCGCAGCGCCGGCTGAGCCGCGCGCACTGCTGCAACAGAGCGCGGCCGTCGCCGCGGGACCGGTTTTCCACACGCCGGCCATCGCGAATCGGTAGGATGCGCGCATTCCGCCACCGTGGCGGCGCGGCCGGCTTCCGGTCCTGCCGCCTCCCGTTTCGTTCCGAGGGTCCCCATGAAGCTAGAGGCGCTGTTCGACCAGTTGCACACCCTGCCGACCATTCCCCAGGTGGCGCAGGACCTGATCCTGCAGTTCGATGCGCCGGGCACCAGCCTGGACGCGGTGGCGCGCAACATCGAGCGGGACCCGGTGATCGCGGCCAAGGTGCTGCGGCTGGCCAATTCGGCGCGCTTCCGCGGCGCGCGCGACTCCACCACGGTGGAAGACGCGGCGCTGCGCCTGGGCTTCAACACCTTGCGCACCCTGGTGCTGGCCTCCTCGGTAACCGGCGCCTTCCATGCCCCGGCGCATTTCGACCTGCGCGCGTTCTGGCTGCACAGCTTCGAAGTGGCCGGCGTGTGCCGGCTGCTGGCGCGGCAGAAGGGCCTGGACGCGGAGACCGCGTTCACCTGCGGCATGATGCACAACATCGGCGAACTGCTGATCCAGACCGGCGCGCCCGACTACGCCGCGCAACTGCACCCGGACGCCTCGTCCAGCGGCCGCGCCGCCGACGAGACCGTGCAACTGGGCTTCGGCTACCCGGAAGTGGGCGCCGAGCTGGCGCGGCGCTGGCACCTGCCGCAGGTGATCCAGACCGCCATCGCCTTCCAGGCGCGGCCGCTGCAGGCCCCGGAAGGCGAGCCGATGCCGAAGGTCGTCGCCCAGGCCGCGCTGGTCGCCGACGCGCTGGAGCGTCACGGCGGCGCCAACGCGCAGGCGCGGCAGGCGGTGACCGGCCCGCTGCTGGACGACGTGGATCTGGACGCGCTGTTCGCCGCGCTGCCGGACGTGATCGAGGCCGATCGCGCGTTTACCGAGATGTTGAAGTAAGGGAAGACGTGCCGCCACGTCGGTCACACCGCGCGGCGGCATAGCGGGAAACTGCGTCTTTCCGATTCTGCCGCACCCTCATCCGGCGCTACGCGCCACCTTCTCCCGGTGGGAGAAGGGGTGGTTTCCGGCGTTTGCCACCGCGCGAGGGCGTCGGCGGCACCGTAGTGGCAGCGCGCGGCTTGCGCGCTTTCGGCGTCTTGGCGGTTGCCGTTTTTGTTGCGCCTTTCTTTTTTGTTGCCGGCGCTGGCGTCGTCGACTTCGCCTTGGTCCTGGCCGTCGTCTTGTCCTTGGTTCGCGCTGCCGCCTTCTCCGCCAACGACGTCGCGCCAGATGCGGAGGTGCGCGTGGTCTTCGTCGCCTTGCCGCCCTTCGTGTTTCCTTCAGCGCCCGCGTCACCGCGCTTCGGCTTCGCCGGCGACGCAGCTGCACCGCGGGTCGACGCCGCGCCCAGCACGACCCAGGTCGGCGCATGGTCGCTGGCATGCGGCAGGTCGCGCACCCAGCGGTCCACGCCAGCATCGCGCAGGCGCGCGGCCAGCGGCGGATTCAGCAGCAGGTGGTCGATGCGCAGCCCGGCATCGCGCTGCCAGTGCTGGCGGAAATAATCCCAGAACGTGTACACGCGGCGCTCGCCGTGCACCTGGCGCAGGCTGTCGGTCCAGCCCTGCGCCAGCAGTTCGGCATAGGCCTGGCGGCTTTCCGGTTGCAGCAGCGCATCGCGCCGCCACGAGGCCGGGTTGTAGATGTCCGCATCGGTGGGCACCACGTTGAAGTCGCCGATCAAGGCGACCGGATGCGGCAGCGCCACCAGGTGCTGCGCATGCCGCTGCAGCCGCGCGAACCAGTCCAGTTTGTAGTCGAACTTCGGACCCGGGCGCGGATTGCCGTTGGGCAGGTACAGACAACCGACCAGCACGCCGTGCGCCATCGCCTCGATGTAGCGGCTCTGGGTGTCGCGCGGATCGCCGGGCAGGCCGCGTCGGCTCTCGACCGGATCGCAGCCCCTGGCCAGCAGCGCCACGCCGTTCCAGCTCGACTGCCCCATCCACACCGCGCCGTAGCCGGCGGCATGCAGTTCGGCGAGCGGAAAGCCCGCATCCACGCTCTTGAGCTCCTGCAGCCCGACGATGTCCGGCGCCTCGCGCTGCAACCATTGCAGCAGCTGCGGCAAGCGGCTGCGGATGCCGTTGACGTTGTAGGTGGCGATCTTGAGCGTCTTCATCCGGCGCGCCTGCAGAACCTGCCATCACCTTGGCCCCGCTACCCTCGCCGCATCGTGAAAACGGGAGCCGCCGCATGACCCCGCTCGACAAACCCTTGCGCCGCGCACTGGAGATCGACGGCGTGCACTACACCCTGACCGTGGACCCGGACGGCCTGAAGCTCACCGAGAAAGGTCGTCGCAAGGGCCTGGACTTGCGCTGGAGCGCGCTGGTCAGCGGCGACGCGGCATTGGCCACCGCGCTGCAGGCCTCATTGGCTGATCGCCCGGGCAAACGCTGAGCGCGAGCGCAGCCGGCGACACGCCCGGGCCACGCGGGCAGGCACGGCCACCGATGGTGCTATCGTCGCGCCATCGGCAACCAGCAGGGAGCGGGCGGATGCGCAAGTGCAGCGATGAGGCGTTCGAAAACGGGCACACGCGCCCCCGGCACGCACGATGGGGCATGGGCGCGCTGCTGCTCGCCCTGCTGCCGCTGGCGGCTTACGCCGCGCCGGACGTGCCGGACAGCTTGCGCGTGTCCAGTACCAACACCTACGCCGCGGGCACGCCCGAATGGCGCCAGGTGCGCGATTGGCTGGCGCAGCATCGGCCATCGGACGCCGGCCCGGCGAGGGCGCAGAACCTGGAGCGACTCGGCCCGCTGGTGCTGACCTACGCACGTGCGCTGCACGGCGTGCCGACCCAGGCGCCGGTAGCGCTGCCGCTGCCCGACCAGGGCGCGCCCGGCGACAGCATCGCCATCGCCAGCTGCATCGACGGCCTGCGCCAATCGTGGATCTACGGCGTTGAGGAAGCGTCCATGCATGACTGGACGCTGACGTCGTTCGCCATCTCACAGCGTGCGGACTGCACACAGGCGACAGCGCGCGCTGAGCCGGCGACCCCAGCAGACTCTGCAAGCACAGCATCGGCGCACCGCTAGTCACTTGCCATGGCTCGGTGAGCGCGGTCGACTCGCAGGAGCGGCTCCAGCCGCGACGAACGAAGCAGGCCAGCCATCCGTTCCTGAAAGCAGTCGGGACTGAAGTCCCCCCACAGTGCCCCAGCCAGCACATCGCCAGTCCCTGTGGGAGCGGCTTCAGCCGCGACGCGCGGAGCAGACAGCACGCCGGACCGCAAGCAGGTCACCCGTGGATGCTGAAGTACACACGCCTCGGCTACCATCGCCGAGGGCGCGCCGCCGCGCGTGCCGACCGTGCCCTCACCTGCGACCCCGATGCCTTCCGCTTCGCCTCGACATGCTGCAGACGCCCCGATTGGCCGCGTGCGCGCCATCGTCCGACTCGCCGTCTGCATCGCGGCCAGCGTGCTGCTGATTCCGCCACAGTGGCTGCTGATGCGCTTCACCCGCGGCCGTGGCGCGTTCGTGCTGCCACGGCTGTGGTTCGGCTGCCTGCGGCGCGCGTTGGGCATTCGCGTCGAGGTGGTGGGCACGCCGCGCGACGCGGGCGGGACGCTGTTCGTCGGCAACCACATCTCCCACTTCGACATCGTGGTGCTGGGCAGCCTGCTGCGCGCGCGCTTCATCGCCAAGAACGATATGGAACGCTGGCCGGGCATGCGCCACATCGGCGCGCTGGCGCAGACCGTGTTCATCAGCCGGCGTCGCCAGGATGCTGCGGCGGTGGCGGCCGCCGTGGCCGCGCAACTGCGCCCGGATCACGACGTGGTGCTGTTCGCCGAGGGCACCACCTCCTCCGGCGAGCGCGTCGCGCCGTTCAAGTCCAGCCTGTTCTCGCTGTTCCTCAGCGCCGACCCGGGTGCGCGGCAGTGGACGCTGCAGCCGTTCACGCTGGAGGTGCGCAGCGTCGACGGGCACCCCATCGCGCAAGGCGGCGATCGCGATGCCTACGCTTTCTACGGCGAGATGCAGGCCGGTGCGCACGTCGCGCACTTCCTTCGCCTGTCCGGCGCGGTGGTCAGGGTGACCTTCCACGCACCGCTCGCGGTGGCGCCGGGCAGCGACCGCAAGGCGCTGGCCGCGCAGTTGCACGGCATCGTGGCGTCGGCGCTGCCCAGCGCGCCGGCGGATGCCGCTGCGGTGGCCTAAACCGCCGCTGCCCAACACTGCGCACGCGCTCGGGCAGCGCCCGATGATGCGTCAGTGCGAGGTGTCCGGCACCACCGGCTCCGGCAGGCGCACCACCGCGTACTGCTTGCGGAATTCCATGGCGCCCAGCGCCGGCCAGGTCTCGGCGTAACGGCGCAGGCAGGCCACGCCGTCGGGAAAGTCCTCGCCGTTGACCCGGCAATCGGCCGCGACCTCGCCGTCGGCGTCGCGCGAGGCGAACAGGCGGATGCCGAGCATGCGCTGATCCCGCTGCAGCAACGGCATCAAGGCGTCCAGGCTGTTGGTGAACAGGCAGCACGGGCAGAACGCGTGTTCGGTGTCCTCGCCCGCCGCGGCCCGCGCGGCGTCGCCATTCATGTGCGCCACCGGCCCCAGCACCACCGTGCGCCGCAGCGCCGACTCGGCCGTGGCCGAGGCGGGGAACTCCATCTGCAGCGTCATGCAGCGCGCATCGGCCGGCGCGGCCACCGCCTCCGACAGCGCCACCAGATCGGTGCGCGCCCAGGTCGTGAAGCCCGAAGCCAGGCTCGCGTCGGTGTCCTCGCCGATGGAATGCTGGAACTCGACGATCCCGTCGGGGAACAGGCTGCGGTGATGCACGCGAATGCAGCTGGCCGTGCGCACGCCCTTGCGCAGCTCGGCCAGATCCACCAATTCGGTGAGCAGTTGCAGGCCGTTGCCGAGCACGACCACCTCGTCGTGCAGGGTCGCCGCATGCCCCTCGCGCTGCAGCACCTGCAGCAACAGCTGCTGCAGTGCATGGCGCGGCTGCGCCTCGGGCGCGGGCTCCGGCCCTGCAGCCTCGTGGGCGGTATCGGCCCCGCGTGGCGAGGTGCGGGACAACAGGCGTCGCAGTCGATCGATCATCCTTGCTCCAGGGCGTCCAACGCGCCATTGGTCGCCGGAAGTATGCGCAGTCGCCCGCGGCCACGGCAACCGGCGACGCCACGCTGCCCTGGCGACCATCGGGCCATGGGACGGCGCCAGGGGCCTGGGCGTCTCTCGCGTCGCACGCCAACCGCAGCACATCCACGGCCACCGCGCCGCCTCTCGCAGCGGCGGACGGCCCCGGTGCAGCGGCCATCCGCGCGCCGCACCGACACGGCGTCTGTCAGCGCCTGGCCGCCTCGCACAGCTTGCGGTTGAACCAGGTGGACTTGGCGATCGGCAGGTAGGCATCCCAGTCGCTGGGCGGCAGCATGGTGCTCTGCTTTTCCAGTTCCGCCTGGAACGAGGCCTCGTCGCGGCTGCGGCCGGCCAGGGTGCCGTCCAACGCCGCCAGGCACTCCTGCGGCCGACCCAGGCGCAGCAGGGTGATGGCACGGTCGTTGGCGAAGCGGTCGCGATCGAGCCAGTTGAGGAAGCCGCCGCACTCGCCTGCGAACGCCTGCATGCCGGCAAGCGCCTTGTCGTAGCGCTTGCCGCGATAGTCCTGCAGATACGCCTCGCGCCGCCGGCTGCTGGCCGCGGCGGTGCAGCCGGCCGGCAACTGCAGGTAGTCGCCCTCGAAGCTGGCGCGCATGCCGCAATAGTCGCGGCAGCTCTCCTCGGTCAGCGCGGCCACGTTGAACCCGCCCGGCACCGGCTTGAACGCCAGCTTGCACGGCACGTCGCCGGCATCGTTCACCTCCGCCTTGTCGCCCTGCAGCGTGCCCGACAGCGAGCAGGTGTGGCCGTTGGCGCCGACCGACAACAGGTCGAACTGGCGCGCGCCGCCCTTGTCGGTGACCCGCATGCTGCCCCAGCCTTCCTTGGTGCTGTATTCGCCGGGTGCGGGGCCGGCCGCCGCTGCGGCGAACGCCACCAGCCCCACCAGCATCGCGCTCCATCCGTATTGCCGTGCCATCGCCTGTTCCTGCCTTCGATCTGAGCCGGCAAGTGTGCGGCATCGCCGCGGCTACGGACCAGTCCCGATGTCGCATCCCGACAGCAACGGCCTGTGCGACTCAGCGCAGCGGCACGCGCAAGCGGAACTCGGACAGAAACAGGCCGCGGAGCCACCGATGCGCCGCATCGTGCTCCAGGCGCGGATGCCACAACATCGATACGGTGATGGGCTCGGTGACCACCGGCAGCGCGAACGTGCAAGCAGGCTCGCGTAGCATGTCGGGCTGCGCCGCCATGAACGAGGCCGGCACCAATGCGATCAAGTCCGAGCCGCGCGCCACCGCCAGCGCCGCGGAAAAACTGGGCACCACCGTCGCGACATGGCGGACCAGGCCTAGCTGCTGCAGCGCCGCGTCCACCGGCCCGTGCGCCCGCCCGCGCCGCGAGGCCACGACGTGGCCGAATGCCACATAGCGCTGCGCGCTCACCTCCTTGTCGCGCGCCAGCGGATGGCCGCTACGCACCGCGCCCACGAAGCGATCGCGAAACAGACCCTGCACGCGCACTTCCGGCCCCATCGCGCCCAGCACCCCGATTTCCAGATCGGCCAGGCCCTCGCGCAGCGGCCCCGCGCTCTTCTGCGCCTTGGCCACGAACTGCAGGCGCACCTGCGGCGCCGACGCCGCCACCGCGGCGACCAGGATGGCCGCGAACGCCTCCACGAAGGCGTCGTTGGCGCGCACGATGAAGGTGCGCTGCAACGTCGCCGGATCCAGATCGGCCGGCGCCGGGCGCAGCACGGCGCGGGCGGCCTCCACCGCGTCGCGGGCGCGCTCGCGCAGTTCGACCGCGTGCGGTGTCGCCACCATCGTGCCGCCGGCGCGGACCAGCAGCGCATCGCCGGTCGCTTCGCGCAGCCGAGTCAATGTCCGGCTCATTGCCGACGCGCTCAGCCCCAGCCGCCGCGCGGCGCCGGCGACGCTGGCTTCCGCCAGCAAGGCGTCGAGGGCGATCAACAGATTCAGATCCGGTTCCGGCATACGCGCTTCCCGACAGTGACGAATGGACACAGGCGTCCCATGCAAGGCGTCAATGCATCCGGCGCGCGTTCCGCAGAGCGGCATGCGCGCCTAGAGTGCGCAGACCGCCGGTAAGCCTCGCGTGCCGAGGCCGCGCCGGCCACGCGGAGACCCACCATGATCGACACCCCTGCACCCAAAACCGTCCTGCTGATCGGCGCCTCGCGCGGCCTGGGCCTGGCGATGGCCGAAGGCTACCTGAGACGCGGCTGGTGCGTCATCGCCACCGAACGCGCCGGCACGCCCAGTGCGCTGTACGGCCTCGCCGCCGAATACCCGCAAACGCTGCGCATCGAATGCGTCGACATCACCGTCCCTGCGCAGCTGGCCGCGCTGCGTGCGCGCCTGGAGGGCGAGGTCCTGGACCTGCTGTTCGTCAACGCCGGCGTCAAGAACGACGACCGCGAGACCGTCGCCGATGTCGCCACCGACGAATTCGTCCGGGTCATGGTCACCAACGCGCTGAGCCCGATGCGCGCCATCGAGACCCTGCGCGACCTGGTGCGCGACACCGGCAGCATCGGCGTGATGTCGTCCGGGCAAGGCAGCATCGCCAACAACACGAATGGCCAGTACGAGATCTACCGCAGCAGCAAGGTGGCACTGAACATGCTGATGCGCAGCTACGCCGCGCGCCACCGCGACAGCGCGCACACCTTGCTGCTGATGGCGCCCGGCTGGGTGCGCACCGACATGGGCGGGCCACAGGCGCGCCTGTCCATCGACGACAGCATCCCGCCCCTGCTCGACACCATCGATGCCGCCCGCGGCCGCGGCGGCCTGCACTACCTGGATTATCTGGGCCGCGTGGTGCCGTGGTAGAGGACGCCGCGTGCATCGGCCGCAGGCCTGCATCGGCGAAGCTTTCGATCGATCGCGCCGCGACTGCAACGATGCCCCACGGCTCAGCCGGCGTCGGACAGCGCCAGGGCCAGCGCCGCATCCTCCGATAGCGGCCGTGACAGGAAATATCCCTGCACCAGGTCGACCTGCAGCTCGCGCAGCGCGTCCAGTTCCTGCGCCGTCTCCACACCTTCGGCCACCACCCGCGTGCCGATCTCGTGGGCGAAGTTGGTCAGCCCCTTGGCCAGCGCGCGGCGGCTGCGGTCGGAATGGATGCACTGGGTGATGCTCATGTCGAGCTTGATGACGTCCGGCTGCAACTGCAGGATGTGGCGCATGCTGGCGTAGCCGGCGCCGGCATCGTCCACCGCCACCTGCGCGCCGCGCTCGCGCAGCGGCGCCAGCGCCTGCGCCAGCGCCTGGTAGTTGCGCACGATGGCGTGCTCGGTGATCTCCAGGATCAGGCGCGTCACCTCGGTGTCGTCGCCGAGCAGCCCCGCCAGGGACCCGGACATGATCAGTTCCGGCGACATGTTCACGCTGAGCCGGTACTGCGGCGGGAAGCGCCGCAGATACGCCAGCGCCTTGGCCAGCACGTGCAGCTCCAGGCGGATGCCGACGCCGGCCAGCTCGGCCTGCTGGAACCACTGCGCAGGCCCACGCTGCGGCACGACGTCGAAACGCGACAGGCACTCGAACCCATGCAGGCGCAGCCCCTGCAGCGCGAACACCGGCTGGAACACGATGCGCGGCGCACCCGCCGCCAGCGCGCCGTCGATCTCATCGATCATCGCCTGCCGTTCCAGCTTGTGCGCCTCCACCTCGTGCAGGCGCAGCGCGAAGATCTCGGCGAACGCACGCAACATGCCGATGTCGCGCTCGCCCAGGTCGTGCCGCGGCAGGAAGCTGAAGCAGCACAACGTGCCGTAGATCCGCCCGCCCACCTGGATCGGCACGCTCATGTGCGAGCCGATCGGAATCTGCCACGTCGCCGGGATGCACTGCGCCGCCGGCACCAGGGAGGTATCCGGAATGAGTTGCGGCAACTCGCCCTGCACCACGCGCATGCAGTAGCCATCGGCGAACGGCAGGATCTGGCCTTCGTGGATCGGCCCGTTGGGCGGCCCGTCCACATGATCCAGCACGCGGTCGGTTTCCCGGAAGCGCGATAGGAACGCCACGTCCATGCCCAGGTGCAGGCGCACCACGCGCAGGCAGCGACGCAGTTCGCGGTCGCTGATCTCGCCCGACAGCAGCTCGAACAATGGATGAGGTTCTGGCAGATCCTCGGTCGACGCCATCCCGCTTCTCCCCTGAGAGCGTTGCGACCCGCGCGCCGCGCGCCGCGCACGGCGCTGCGCCGTGGGCGAGGTGATCGAGCAGCGGGAACCCGGACCTTCCCCCGTTGTCCAGCGGGCGACACGTCCTTGTCGTTCGACTCTAAAGCGTGACGTACAGCCGCGAAAGCGCAGGCCCGTTCAGGAATCAAGCTGTCTACGGCAGCGACCGCTTCGGTGAGTCCGCCGCCGCGAATCCAGCCAACGGGCGGGCGACCACCGGCGCTGGAGTGATCAGGCATGGTGGCCGACGCCGTGTCGTCGATGGAATGGGAGGCCGGGCTCGCGCATGCCGACGCTGCGACCAGCCGGTGCACGTCACCCTGCCGGCGCGCGCGCCCAGCGCATCAGACGTAGACCATCAATCCCAGCAAATCCAGCGCGGCATGCGCCACGATCGCCGGCCACAGCCGCCCGGTGCGCGCCACCCACCAGCCCAGGATCAGCCCTATCACCACGATGGCGATGGTGCCGACCGGCCCCTGATAGAGGTGGTACGACGCGCGGATCGCCACGCTCACGTTCACCGCGAACGCCGGGCTGTGCCGCCGCTCCAGCGCGCGGATCACGTAGGCGCAGACGAACACTTCCTCGAAGATCGGATTGAGCAGCGAGACCAGCACCACCACGCCCGCCGACAGCGGCCCGGCCACCATCGCGTCCATCGACGGATTCACCTCGGCCGCCACGCTGTCGTTCAACAGATTCAACGGATAGGTCGCCACCAGGCAGGCGGCCAACAGCGCCAGGCCCACGCCGATGTCGCGCGCCTGCCACTGCAGCCCCAGCGCCTGCGGCGTCCAGCCGCGGAACCACAGCGTCGGCAGCAACAACGCCAGCACCAGCAGCTCGTAGAACACCATGCCCCACAGGCTCGCGTCGGAAAACGACGGCTCCACCACCGGCGCCAGCACCGCCAGCGCACTCCAGTAGATCGGCAACCCGAATGCCACCGCCACCACCAGCAGCAACTCGCCCCAACCGCCTGACGGCTCCCCACGTTCCCGCATCCACACTCCCCTGTCGTTCGCTGCGCGCCGGAACGGCGTCGCCGCCGCTTTCCACCAGGGGCGCACCGTAGCAGGGTGGCATGACCGGGGACATCGGTGGCGGCGTCACGCGACGGCGTGCAGTTCAACCCGGCCCGGCGTGATGCACGCGGCGCGACGCGCATACCAATCCAGTCAAGCTAGTACAGCGCGTCCCGGGTGCGCTGCGGCAATTCCCGGTCGTAGGCCTCGCCGTCGAACGCGCCGTCGGCCAGATGCGCGTGCATAGTGCCGGGGCTGGGCAGGCGATCGCGCGGCAGGTGCCGTGTCGGGCCCCACAGCTGCGAGCGCACGATCGCCTTGGCGCAATGGAAGTAGGCCGCCTCGATGTGCACCACGATCACGCTGCGCGGCAAGCGCTCGCCGACCGCGAACCGCGCCAGCAGGTCCGGATCGACGCGGATCTCGGCACGGCCGTTCACGCGCAAGGTTTCGCCGATGCCAGGAATCAGGAACAACAGCGACAGCCGCGGATCCTGCAGTAGATTGCGGAGCGTATCGACGCGGTTGTTGCCCGGCCGATCCGGCAGCGCCAGCGTGCGCGCATCCAGCACCTGCACGAATCCCGGCGCATCGCCGCGCGGCGAACAGTCCAGTCCCTCGGCACCGGCAGAAGCCAGCACCACGAACGGCGATGCTTGCACGAACGCTTGGTAGTCGGCGTTCAGGTGGTCGAGTTGCTTGCGCACCGCGCGCTCGGCTTGTTGGCCGTACAGGGCTTCAAGGGCGTCGAGATTGGTGACGCGATGCGGTTCGGGTGGATCCTGTGGCGAGGTGGGCGATGTCGTCTCAACTGGCACGTCCGCCTTGGCTGCGCCGGTATCGGCGATCGCAGCAGCAAGCACGCTCTCATATAGGTGCAGGCGCAGACGGAAATTAGCGCCCAACCAGCTGACCATCCATAGCATGGCTGCGAACATCGCCAGAACTGACAACCACGCAGGCAAGGCCAGCAGATCGCGCCAGTTGCGCAAGACGACGAGCAGCGACAAGCACAGAGGTAGCAGCCCCAGCTTATCCATACCGCCGACAAACAGACCAAGCTTGGCAGCTAGACGTTCCTGTGCCATCTTCGCGTAACGCAATTGGTCCTCCAGCACGTCGCGTGGATAAAAAAGCAACCACTGAACTAGCTGACGCAGTTCGCCGACATCATGATCGTGCTGCAAGATCCACTGCCGGCGAGCATTGGAGAACTCGCAAATGATCAGCCATACCGTGCGAACAAATAAGGTGTAAAGGCGACTGTCAGCGCCAATCCCACCCGCGATAGGCTCACCATCCACAGCTGCGGCGCGAGCCAAATCAACAGCAGCGAAGGCAGCAGCGCGAGCATGGAACCCACCCAACCCACCGCATTGAGCACCCGCATCCAGCGCGGCGTCGACAACGCAGACACCGGCCCTTCCGGCATAGCCTCGATCTTCTGCTCCAACAGCGCGAATGTCAGCGGAGGCATGATGGCATTCATGACAGCGATCTCGTAAGGTTGAACGTGAAACGCTGACTACTACAGCGTTACCACGTCACTTTTGTTGTGCCGACGGATTTCTACTGCGCAAGCAGACTTGTCCTGAATTAAGATGTGGATCTTGAATTTAACCTGGCGAATGAAATGCTTGAACGAATCCGCGATCATTTGAGAGTTATTGCACCAGAAGTGGAGAAGGCACTACTTCCGGCAGCCAACGAACTAGAGATCAACGCACTAAAGTCAGCGTTGGGGCGCCCATTGCCCGAGGATCTCGTGGCAGTCTATCGCGAAAGTGCAGGCTTGAATCCTGATGCCACAGCAAATTTCGCTCTAGGATTCTCTTTCATGGATGTGGCAACAGTGACTTTCGAGGTCGAAAGAAGCTCCTGCAACGACGATGCAGGAGCTTCTGCCCAATTCGCGGATAAGGGAATCCGTCCTGTGCTGAAACTCGGAAAGGATCGCTTAGTGATTGGAAGCGACTGTTCCCAGTGCCGCCTTTGTGTTGACCTGTCCCCTGAAGAGAACGGCACCTATGGCCAGGTCATATTTATAGATCAAGAATGGGGAGTAGCCCTTCTATTAGCGCGTTCGATGAATGACTTTCTTCGAAAGTTCGAGCAGGACCTGTCCATGGGGAAATACAGTCTGGCGCAGGATGCTCTGGATGACGGTGTCCAGTGGCTAAGTGCGACAAGAGACATCGACGTTGGCAACTGGTACAACTCGCCCACTTGGTCGTATGTCGACCATCCCCACATTCGCAGGACATAGTCCAGCAACTTGCAGCGTTAGCAGATCGCCGTGCCAGGTGTGGGTTTGACCCAAAGGAACTACTAACCAGCCACGCGGCCAAGGCTTTGAACTAGCGTGGATAGCCTTTCCGCTAGCAAAGGAGAGGCGTAAGGCGATAGTTTCGGAGGGGAAGATAGCCACAAAGCGCTAGCTCCACAAAACCCAAAAAATACTATGTTTACCAGGGACCTGGGTCATATGTAGTCCCGGATTCTGATGGTGCATCATCAGTTCTGAGCCGTCAGAAGAGGATGCCTTATGGGAAGTTCTTCTCGGTAGCGCCCGCACGACGCAGTGTCCTCGAGCTGAGCTCAAAGCGTCGAAAGAAAGCACCGGGTCCCTTGTGACCTGCCCCCGCTTAGCCGTACCACGTGAAGCTGTAAAGTCCGTCAACTATGAGGACGGACATGAAGAAGAGTCGTTTCACCACCGAGCAGATCATCGGGTTCATCAAGCAGGCGGATGCCGGGATGGCGGTGGCTGAGCTGTGCCGCCAGCACGGCTTCAGCCCGGCCAGCTTTTACCAGTGGCGGGCCAAGTACGGCGGCATGGAGGCCGAAGACGCGAAGCGCCTGAAGGAGCTGGAGCAGGAGAACAACCGCCTGAAGCGGTTGCTGGCCGAGGCGCACCTGGACATTGAGGCGCTGAAGGTCGGGTTCGGGGTAAAACGCTAGCCCCGCAACGCAAGCGCGAGGCAATCCGGCGCATGTGCGAGCTGACGTCGATCAGCGAGCGCCGGGCTTGTCGCCTTGCGGGGATCTCCCGCGATGCTTTCCGCCACGCGCCGACGCCCACGCCGGCGACGCAAACCCTGTCGGCCAGGCTGGTCGAACTGGCGCAGGCGCGTCGCCGCTTCGGCTATCGCCGCCTGCACGACCTGCTGCGCCCGGAGTTTCCGCAGGTGAACCACAAGAGGATCTACCGCCTGTACCGCGAGGCGAAGCTGAGCGTGCGCCGTCGCAAGAAGGCCAAGTTCCCGGCGGCACAGCGGCAGCAGCTACGGCCAGCGCGGCATCCCAACGAGGTAATCAGCATGGACTTCGTCTTCGACCAGTTGGCCAGTGGCCGCCGCATCAAGTGCCTGACCGTCGCCGACGACTTCACCCATGAATGCGTTGACATCGCGGTGGACCATGGCATCAGCGGGGCCTACGTGGTGCGTGTGCTGGAGCAGATCGCCTGCTTCCGCGGCTATCCCCGCGCGGTGCGCACGGACAACGGCCCGGAGTTCACCAGCCGCGCCTTCATCGCTTGGGCACAGCAGCATGGCATCGAACACATCCTGATCGAACCCGGCAAACCCATGCAGAACGGCTACATCGAGAGCTTCAACGGCAAGTTCCGCGATGAATGCCTCAATGAACACTGGTTCACCTCGCTGATCCAGGCTCGCGAGGTCATCGCCGATTGGCGGCGCGACTTCAACGAGGTACGTCCGCACAGCAGCTGTGGTCGCATCCCGCCAGCGCAGTTTGCCTCCAACCACCGAGCACAAACCGGCAACAACGCAGTAACCTTCAACCCCGGGCTTTATCAGTAATCACTGGTATGGCCGGTGGGGGCAGGTCAGTAAGGGTTGGTGGACCCGCTTGGTGCGTTCTGCAGTTGCCCGTAGGGCGTGTAGTCGTAGCGTTCGACAAGATCGCCGGACGCGTTGGTCAGTCCGCGTGTGCTGCCCAACTGGTCGGTCAGGTAATAGGTTCGACCGCCGGCGCCGTTGCGAGCGAAACGTTGATCGACGCCGAGTCCGGTCAGGATCGGATTGGCGCTGTTGCCGACCGCTTCCTGCACCGCGTTCTGGCCGTCGTACAGGTATTGGGTGGCAACGCCTCCTTCGGTGCGTGCGACCCGCCGGCCGAGCGGGTCATAGCCGAATGCCGCGATGGTGCTGGTCCCTTCGCGGATTTCCACCAACTGGTGCGGCAGCCGTGGATCTGTCGCCCGAAGGTTCGTTTGCGGCTACGCCTCGCCGTCCGGTGCATAGCGCCAAGGTCCCGTAGTCTGGCCATCATAGCGCTCTTCAATTCCCTCAAGCCAGCTCTCCAGATCGTGGAGGAACCGAACATGATCAAAGTCCTTGAACTTCCGTTTGTTCAACTGCTCTGACAGCTGCTGAAGAAGCTCACGGGAAACGTAGTGCATTTTCTCCTTCATCGAAAGCGGGACGATGGTTGGCAGATCCAACATAACGTCAGTATAGAACTCCGCATCTTTTGAAGAGAACCTAACTCTGCGTTTGAATTTTATGGACGGGTCGCGACACATGCAAAGCAGAGACACTGCGGTCACCTCACTGCCGTAAGATCGATGGATAAAATCTTCGGCATTGCGCGCATAGTGACTTTTGATCCTATCGATCCGCGCCTCCCAGTCGTAGTCGGCCGTAAAATCTAGCTTCATCGCAACCTACCTTCTGACCTTATTTCCTGGCGGGAGTTGACCATTCTGTAAATGGAAGTTATCGATCTTCATTTGCTCAAGCATCAGCGCCTGGGTCCTAGTACCGTCAAACTCCTTCGCCATATCGACGCCACCGGTTCCAATGCCTTGCAGATTCAGTGGAACCAGTACAAACCACGCAATATGCCCCCAAGGATCGTTGTAGCTGATCGGGTTGCCCAGCGTGTAGGCATAGAAGTTCGCGTCGCCAGAGGCGAAGCCCCAGGAGTCCTCGCTGATGAAGCGGCCCATGTCCGGGCTGTAGTAGCGCGCCCGATAGTAGTAGAGCCCGCTTTCGTCCTGCTCTCTGCCGGTGTAGTGGCAAGGGTTGGTGGACCCGCTTGGTGCGTTTTGCAGTTGCCCGTAGGGCGTGTAGTCGTAGCGTTCGACAAGATCGCCGGACGCGAATGCCGCGATGGTGCTGGTCCCTTCGCGGATTTCCACCAACGGGTGCGGCAGCCGTGGATCTGTCGCCCGAAGGTTCGTTTGCGGCTACGCCTCGCCGTCCGGTGCATAGCGCCAAGATCCCGTAGTCTGGCCATCATAGCGCTCTTCAATTCCCTCAAGCCAGATCTCCAGATCGCGGAGGAACCGAGCATGATAAAAGTCCTTGAACTTCCGTTTGTTCAACTGCTCTGACAGCTGCTGAAGAAGCTCACGGGAAACGTAGTGCATTTTCTCCTTCATCGAAAGCGGAAGGATTGTCGGAAGATCCAGCATTATGTCGGTATAGAACTCGGCCTTCGCGCGCCGAAATTGCACCCTTCGCGTAAAATTTATTTCAGGATCCCGGCACATGAAAAGCAGGGCCACACTAGTGACCTCGGTTCCGTAATATCGATGCGCAAAATCAATAACATTGTCCGTGTAATGATCGGTTATTCTTTCAAGCCGCGCTCGCCAATCGTAGTCCTCAGTGAAATTAATCCTCATTGCAATTTACCTTCTAATTTTATTCCCCGGAGGAAGCTGGCCTGTTTGCCAACGAAAGTTATCAATCTTCATTCGCTCCAAAGTAAGCGCCTCCACCTTAGTTCCTTCAAATTCCTTTCGAATTCTGACGCCACCCGTTCCAATTCCATTCAAGTAAACCTGCGAATACCGCGCATTAAGATCATTAGTTGTACCAAATTTCCAGACCTCACCCCTGGATAGCCAAACCTGTGATGTTGGATTCCGACTTCCCCTTGTCATGATAGGATACCAGCCATCAGCTTTAGCTCGAAGCGCATATTGATATACCTTCTTTGAGCCTGAGCCGTACCCGCCTCCTGGTGCCACAAGGCCCACACCGAATCCAACAGCAGCGATTACCTTGGCTTCGGTGGTTTCGCAGGGATCGAGCAGCGTCCTACCCGTGTCATATGCATCGTATAGAGAAAGAGCGACTTCAATTCCACCCCAAATCAGTGGAACCAGTACAAACCAGGCAATATGCCCCGAAGGATCGTTGTAGCTGATCGGGTTGCCCAGCGCGTAGGCATAGAAGTTCGCATCACCGGAGGCGAAGCCGTAGGAGTCCTCGCTGATGAAGCGGCCCATGTCCGGGCTGTAGTAGCGCGCCCGATAGTAGTAGAGCCCGCTTTCGTCCTGCTCTCTGCCGGTGTAGCGGTAAGGGTTGGTGGACCCGCTTGGTGCGTTCTGCAGTTGTCAGCCCGCATATCTCCGACCGCATCTGCGTCGCCAACATCCACACACAGTAGCGCTCGGAGGAATCACCATTCCGGATGATAACGATCCTTGTACTCGTCCTGGATTAACCCACGGTTCACGTAACGATCATTAGCGGCCCCGAATTTCTCTTCCGCGAAGGACATAGCGCCTTCGATCGAATCAAATACCCATTCATCTCCAAATGGGAGGTCGGGATCTAACGCCTCAAACTCGTATACATCAATAAATTCTGGGTTTCCGCCATCAAACACCTCACAAAAACGGACTTTCCAGCCGCCTGATCTATTCTTCTCAATAGAAATATAACGAATTACGAGTTGATTCATCTCGTGCCGCTCAGGCAACAACTGCTCAACCTCACGGCCAGCGGCGAGATTGGTTCTCACATCCAGATTGGTTAGGTAACGCATCTATCCTCCAGGGGGACGGTTGCCCATTTCTTGACCACGTAGTTGCCAGTGGAGACGGGTATCAGCAGCCCGCATCTCATTAGTCACGCCTTGATTTCGCAGATTCGGATGGGCACCTGGAATATTGTAATGGAAGGGTGGAACTTCATGGATTGCCGAGCCTGGCATCTGATCCGCGTGATGGAGCTCCAAGGGCACTTCTCGGCCGGCGCTATTTCGGGTTGGCACAAAGTCTAGTGGTCCCTTGCCTTCAGCCGCACGCGCGAGATCTCGCTGGGTCCAAGGGCCATGGAAACGTTGAGGGACGTCGGTAACACCCAAGCCGGCGCGCTTTATCCCGGCTTTGGATACGGTGCCATATCCTCCCCCTGGCGCAATGAAGCCAATACCGAATCCTGCAACTGCAGCCACCTTCGCTTGGGTGGTTTCGCAAGGATCGAGCAGCGTCCTACCCGTGTCATATGCGTCGTATAGAGAAAGAGCGACTTCAATTCCACCCCAGATCAATGGAACCAGTACAAACCACGCAATATGTCCCGAAGGATCGTTGTAGCTGATCGGGTTGCCCAGCGCGTAGGCGTAGAAGTTCGCATCGCCGGACGCGAATCCATAGGAGTCCTCGCTGATGAAGCGGCCCATGTCCGGGCTGTAGTAGCGTGCCCGATAGTAGTAGAGCCCGCTTTGGTCCTGCTCTCTGCCGGTGTAGCGGTAAGGGTTGGTGGACCCGCTTGGTGCGTTCTGCAGTTGCCCGTAGGGCGTGTAGTCGTAGCGTTCGACAAGATCGCCGGACGTGTTGGTCAGCCCGCGCGTGGTGCCCAACTGGTCGGTCAAGTAGTAGGTTCGACCGCTCGCGCCGTTGCGAGCGAAACGTTGATCGACGCCGAGTCCGGTCAGGATCGGATTGGCGCTGTTGCCGATCGCTTCCTGCACCGCGTTCTGGCCGTCGTACAGGTACTGGGTGGCAACGCCTCCTTCGGTGCGTGCGACCCGCCGGCCGAGCGGGTCATAGCCGAATGCCGCGATGGTGCTGGACCCTTCACGGATCTCCACCAACTGGTTGCGGACGTTCCACACATAGCTGCGCACCCCATCGCTAATGAGGTTGCCGTTGTCGTCGTAGGTCAGCGTGCGACCGTTGTGCGTCAGCTGGCGATTGGCGTCGTCGAAGCTGCTTGTGCCCGTCGTCGCCGCCGGCAAGACCTGGCTGGCAAAGCTGCCGCTCTGGCCGACGACCTGTCCGTTGCCGTCATAGTCGAAGCCCAAGGTACCGATCGCCGGCTTGCTGGGCTTCTGCCAGGCCAGGCTGGTTAGCTGATTGCCTTCATCGTAGCCGTGTACGGCCTCGACGCCATTGGGCAGCGTCAACGTCCCCAGACGGTCCACATCGTCGTAGGCGAACTGGACCCGTTCCATCCCTTGGTCCAGCTGCCGCAGGCGGTCGCCATCGTCATAGGTGTAGACGACCTGGGCCTGCGTACCTGCACGCATTTCCTTGCGACGCCCGACGCCGTCGTAGGCGTACGCGACGGTTCCCTGCGGACCGGATTCGGCAATGACCGCATCGAAGTCGTCGTAGTCCCAGTTCAGCGTGCCGACCGCGCCAGTGTCGGTCAGCGCCCGCAGACGATTGCCGGCGTCGTAGGTATAGGTGGCCTTGGTGCCATCCTGGAAGGTGGTGGTCTTCGGTCGTCCCAACACGTCGTAGGTGTTGATGACGGTGCGCTGCATCCTGTCGACGTGGCTGGTGACGCGATCGGCCAGGTCGTATCCCCACTGCTCGACCTTTCCAGCCGCGTCGGTACGGGTCACCGGGCGGTCGCGGTTATCGTAGGTGTAGGTGATGCCATTGCCATTGGGCAGCAACACGGCGGCGACGTTGCCATTGGCATCGAAGCCGTACTCCAATGCCGTGCCGTGCGCGTCGATCAGCTTCTTGACCCGGCCCATCACGTCGTACTCGCGGCGGACGAGGTTTCCCTGCGGGTCCTCCGTTGCGATCACGCGGCCCAGCGAGTCGATGCGATAGTTGGTGCGACGCCCCAGGGGATCGGTGACCCCGACCAGGTCGAATCCGTCGTAGTGGAGCTGCAGTGTCCGTTGCAGCGGATCGGTGGCGCTGATCATCTGGCCAGCGGCATTGCAGCGATAGAGCGCAGTGCGATTGAGCGTATCGGTCACCGAACTCAGGCAGCGGTTCTGGTAGCCCAGCCGCGTGACCCTGTTCAGCGGGTCGGTGATGGAGGTCAAGTCGCCATCGGCGTTGTACGTCATGCTGACGGTCCGGGCCTTCGCCGTGCCCGCCATCGCTACGATCTGTGTGGTCTGGCCGTCCGCGTTGTAGCTGTACTCGGTCTTTCGTCCCAGCGGGTCTGTACTGCGAATCAGCTGGCCATTGCTGTTGCGCTCGTAGGTGAAGGTCTGCGCCTCCGCGGTCCCATATGCCAGTGTCTCCGACACCGGGTAAGGGGTGCCAGCGGCGAATACGATCCTGCGCTTGCTGCCATCCACCTCGGTCACCAGCGTGCCGGTCACCCCATTGTCGACGTGGGCGTAGTCGATGCTGATCTCGCCACCATCGGCCTGGGTCTGCTTGATCACCCGCCCGGTCGAAACGCCATTGACCGTCTCGAAGTGGTTGAGCAGCAGGCGATGCCCGCGCTGGTTCGTGATCGACTCGATGCGGTGCTGAGCCAGGGCCCCGTTCTGAACGCGCGTCTGGAATGCGTATTGACGGAACGTCGCATCCGGATACGTTGCCTTCGAGAGCAGGCCGTTGCTGTCGTAGCTGTACGACCACTCGCGGCCGGTATGGTCGCGCAGGGTCTTGATGCGGTTGCTGCCGTCGTAGGCGATGGCGACGGAGCGGCCGCTGGGCGAGATGATCTCCGACACCAGGCCCGCGTTGTAGAGCAGCGACGTCCGGTTGCCGTGACGATCCTCGATCCAGCGCACGCGGATGTCGTTCCAACTGGAGAACTGCATCCGGGAACCGTCACGCAGGGTCAGCAGGAACGCACGCCCCCATGGCTGGGTGGGATCCGAGTCGTAGACGGTCTTGATCAGCGCGCCGGCGAAGCGGGTGTTGGAGCCAGCCTGCCGCCACTCGCCCTGGTTGCCAGTGCCGGAAATCCTGTCGAACCGCAACGATGCGCCGCTGGGTTGCACCAGTTCCAGGACGTCGTAGTTGTCGGTGCTGGGGCGATTGAGGGTGTAGCCCCAGTTCCACGACATGCCAATGCCGAAGACGCCGCGCTTGAGGTCGTTGGGCCGATAGTTGCGCCCCACGGTGATGGGCACGATATCGTCGATGGAAAGATCGGTCTCGGCGTGGGTGAACTCGCCGGTCTTCAGGTCGATCGGATCGCCGGCGACGGCAGCATCGCCGCTGCAACCGCATTGCCCGGAGTTGTCCGCGGCCAGGTTGGGTTCGCTGGCGCCGTTTCCCCCAGGAACGCTGTACATGCCGCCCATGGTTTCGTGCAGGGCGACGCCCTGCTCCGGCACGAAATGGCGTCCGTCCTTTGAGACCGTGCCGCGCCCGTACACCCGCCAGCCATCGGTTGGATCGTAGATCCAGAAGTCGGCCTCGGTTCCCTTCTTGTAATTGTCGTAGTTCGGATAATAGACACGGATGCCGTTGCGCGCGTCGGGATCCAGCCCGCGTACCTGAGACGCGCCGGGCTCGACCGTGAACGCCATGGGATGGTTTTCCATCACCGGGAACGGCGCCCTGTTGACCGGCGTCGGCACGATCGCGATCTCGTTGACCAGCCGCCCCTTGCGGTCATGAATGACCGTGCCTTTGGGGATGTGCAGCTCCAGCCCAGGGATGTCCGGATGGCCGATGACCAGGTCCTGCTTCAGCGGGGACGCGATGCGCACCTTGTCCCGCGCGCTGATCTTGGGCAGGTGCATCAGGTACGGCAGTTCGTTGAGGCGACCGGGCTTGATATCCACGCCGACCACGAACTGCCCATATTGGTCGGCACCGACATTGGCGGTGCTGCCGTCGACGTACAGTTCCTGATGCCCCTTGGGCAGGTCGAACAGCGCGAACCAGCCATCGGCATTGGTGCGGGTCGTAATGCTGCCGATGCTGACCTCGACATTGGCGACCGGCATCTGGTCCACGCGGACCACGCGGCCGCGCAGCGCGGTCAGTTGGTAACGCGCGGCCATGACGGCCGAGTACTCGGCCCGCTCGATGCGCTGCTCATCGCTGTAGATGCGCCACCGGCTATCGGTGTTGTCACGGCCGGGGTACCAGATTCCGCTGTCGACAAAGCCGTGTGCCCGACAGGGCTGAGCGGCGCTTCCCGCCTGATCGCAGCCGCTCTGGTGACGCACATCCCCGGTGATGACACGCTCGCTCACTGGATCGACAGCGGTGTCGGTGGCGTCGGTCGTGCTTCCCGCGGCGTCAAGGGCGGCGGTGCCGAAATCGATCGCCACCAGCGGCTGTTGCCTTCCCTCCCGGGTACGCACACCGTCAACCATGAGGGTGTAGTGGGAGGCGGGGAATAGCGACCGTTTCGGCGAGACGAACAGCAGGCGGCCGCCCTCGGCCGGCATGATCTCGACGGGCGCGACGCCGCCCGGGCCGATCAGGGTGACCGATGACGCGGACAGATCGGCCACGTTGACCGGTTGCGCGAAGCGCACCGACAAGCGCTGGGCGGGCAGCACGTCCTTGCTGCCCTGGGCCGGGATCGAGCCTGCCAAGCCGGCCGGACGACGGTCATGCTGCGCAAGCGCATTGGAGAAACGCCCGTCGAGCTGGCTGTAGACCAGATCCGTCTCCTGGCGTGTTCCGTGGCGATCGATGCCACCGGCGATGCGCACCTGTCCGTCGCTCTGCAGCAGCGCCGTATGCCCACGGCGCGCGATGCTGGTCTCGTCGGCAAGCGCCAACGCGCGGTTGCTGCGTTCGTCCCAGAGCTCGGCAGGCATGCCCGCCGATGCGGTATCGCCGCCGGCGAACAGCACGCTGCCATCCGTCAGCACCGTCGCGGTGTGGCCTGCACGCGGAGACAGGGTCAGGCCGCTGGCGATCGAAAGCGCGTCCAGCGCAGGGTCGTACCAGAGTCCATCGCGTCGCAAGACACCGTTCCCATCGGTACCGCCCCAGATCAGCACACGGCCACTCGGCAGTAGCGTCAGGCTCGGGTTGATGCGCGCTTCCGGCAGGTCCAAGGCCTTCGAAGGCGCCTTGCTCGCATCCTCCTTTTGAAGCTGCGTGCCGGCGGCGTTCAGCCGCAGCCAGCGGCCATCCTTCAGCTGGGTGCGCTGCTCTCGTGGCGCCAATGGCCGCAGCACGTCGTCGACGGCACTGTCCGTCGCGCTGGCCTGGGCGGACGGCAACAAGCCCCCGTCCAGGTGCCACAGCGAACCGGCCATCGACAACGCCCCCAGCAGCACGCCCATCGCAAAGAGCTTGGGGCGCATGCCACTGACTGCTTGGACCTTGGAGATTCCATTCTTCATAGTCGTGATCTCTTCGCTGACGGCGCTTAGGGCGAGGTCGAGACGGAAACGGTCGCGCTGGCTGACCAGCCAAAATCCGGATCGGCCAGAATCCAGTACGTTCCGGCTTCCGGCAGCGTCAGGTTCAAGCTGGCTGCTGTGGTTGGGTTGGTGGTGCCGATCGCGTAACCACGACGCCGGTCACTGGGCTTGAATACGCGGTAGACGACGCGGCCACCCGCAGGTTGCGTGGCTTGCGCGGCAACCTGCAGGGTGACCTTCTCCCCTTGGGATCCGGCGAAGGTCAGCAAGCCATCCTGGCCACGGCGCGAGAGCTCAACGTGAGCCGCCACACCGCGTTGCAGGTCAGCTCCCACATTGGAGGACAACGTTGCAGTGAACTGCATGGTCTGTCCGTTCGTGTAAGGCTGCACCAAGATGCTGTAGTCGCCGGCAACGCTGTTGTAGAAATCGATGTCGCAGCCACCGTCATTGACATAGCAGTAGGACGTGTCGGCGACGCTGGTGCCATTGGGTGCATAGGCGTACACCCGCACGTAGCTGCCTTCGTTCAGGCTCAGGCCGCTGATGGCAAAGCCCAGGTGACTGCCGGCCGTCGCAGGGAACCGGAAGTGCGCCGATTGCCCTTGTTTGGTCGAGGCGAACTGAGTTGGCGAGCCATCCTGCACAAGCGGGTTCGCGCTCCCGGTGGACAAGGTCACCTGAGCGTTAGTGGTTGCGCCTGTGTCAGGGTCCACCCAAAGCCAGTAGGTCCCCGACTCCGGAAGGATCAGGTTGGTCGATCCCCCTGTCGTGGCTGCAATGACGTCGAGTTCGTAGGAGCGTCGGCGCTCACTGGGCTTGTAGATGCGATAGCGGACTGTCTTCGCCGCGGGAACGGTGGATTGGCCGGCGACAAGCAGTGCCACCGATTCCCCGGCATTGCCGGTGAAGGTCACGACCGCATCCTTGCCGCGACGATCCAGTTGCAGGTTCAGCGGCACGTCGCGTGCCAGTGCCGGGGCGGCGCTACTGCTCAAGCCAGCTTTGAATTGCATGGTCTGACCGGCTTCCGCGGCGGACACGATGATGCTGTATGTCCCGGCTACAGGGTTGTAGATATCGATGTCGCAACCACCGTCGGCCACATAACAATAGGATGTATCGGCGATGCTGTTCCCATTGGGTGCATATGCAGAGATCCGCACATGGTTGTTCGCGCTGACGGCCAGATCGCTGACAGCGAATCCCAGGTGTTGGCCTGCTGTCGCATTGAAGCGGAAATGCGCTGATTGTCCGGGCTGCGTGGAGGCGAACTGGGCCACCGCACCATCGCGCTCCATGCCACTGACGGTACCGGTGGACAAGGTGACGTGCGAGCGGCTGGTGGCGCCTTTGACCGGATCCGCCCAGATCCAATAGGTTCCCGTTTCCGGCAACACCATGTTCACCGATCCGCCTGTCTCGGCGTTGAAAGAGTAAATGTAGTAGCCGGACCGGCGATCGCCTGGCTTGAAGACCCGATAGGTCACCTGGCGATCTCCAGGCACGGTCGTCTGGCCAGCGACCAGGAAAGCGAGATTCTCGCCCTGGGTGCCGTTGAACGTCATCAAGCCATCCTGGCCGCGGCGCGTCAGATCGAGCACAGCCGGAACATCGCGCTCCAGGGCGACACCCGCGCTGGACGAGAGCGTCGCATTGAACTGCATCGCCTGATCGCCGTGCTCGGGCACGACCATGACGCTGTAGGTGCCGGTGACGGGGTTATAGATGTCGATGTCGCAGCCGCCATCGGCGACATAACAGTACGAGTCGTCCTGGATGTTGTTGCCATTCGGCGCATAGGCGTAAATGCGCACCAGCGTTCCACTGCTCACCACCAGGTCGCTCAGGCCGAAGCCGAGGTGCTGGCCGGCTGTTGCGTTGAAGCGGAAGTAGGCGGTCTGACCAGGCAGGACAGTCTCCACTCCTACCGAGCCGCCGTTCTGGTTCAGCCCGCCGGCTGTACCGCTGGAAAGCGTGATCTGTGCACTTACGGCAGCACCGTAGTCGGGATCGGCCCATATCCAGTAGGTACCGGTCTCGGGCAGCGACATATTGACCGCCCCCCCGTTCTGGGGAAAGACTTCGGCAACGTGGTAGCCACGCCGGCGTTCGCTCGGCTTGAAGATCCGGTAGCGCACCGTATTGCCAGCAGGAGCGCTTGCTTGACCGGCGATCTGCAAACCGACGGTGTCACCTTGATTACCGCTGAAGGTCAGCATTCCATCCTGGCCCCGCCGCGAAAGCTGCAGCATGGCGGGGGTGTCCAGCGCCAGCTCAGCGGGAGCACTGCTGGACAGCGTAGCGGTGAACTGTATGCGCTGCCCAGCCACCGATGGCACGACCACCACGCTATAGCTGCCGGCGACAGGGTTGTAGATATCCACGTCGCAGCCACCGCGCTCCACGTAGCAGTACGAGTCGTCCTCGATGCTGTTGCCGTTCGGCCCATAGGCGTAGATCCGCACATAGGTTCCGTCGGAGACGCTCAGGTCGCTGACCGCAAAGCCCATGTGCTGCCCGGCGATCGCGTTGAAACTATAGTGGGCCGTCTGCCCTGGTTGGTCGGCGGCGAATGCCACAGACGCGCCATCCCGCACCAATCCGCTGGTGGTTCCCGTGGACAAGGTGATCCTCGCCGCCGCGGCTGCGCCAAACTGAGGATCGGCATATACCCAATACTCGCCATTCTCCGGCAATCGAATGTTGAGGGCGCCGCCGGTCTCCGGCGCGATGCTCGCGATGTGATAGCTGCTGCGGCGTTCGCTGGGCTTGTAGACCCGGTAGGTCACGGTCCTACCCGCGGGCAGGCTCGACTGGCCGGCGATCTGCAGCGCCACCGTTTCGCCGGCGAGCCCATTGAAGGTCATCAGCGCGTCCTGGCCACGCCGGTCCAGGCTCAGATTGAAGGGAACATCGCGGGACAGCGTCGCGCGCAACGCAGAGGACAGCGTCGCCCTGAACTTCATCGTCTGCGTGCTGCTCACCGGCCGCATCACGATGCTGTAGGTACCGCTGACCGGGTTGTAGAGCTGGACGTCGCAGCCGCCGTTGCTCACGTAGCAGTACGTCTCGTTTCCAACGCTGGCGCCGCTCGGCGTATAGGCGTAGATGCGTACGTAAGTGCCACTGTTCACGCTCAAGTGGCTGATGCCGAACCCGAGATGTTTACCGGCAACCGCGTTGATGGCGAAGGACACGTCCTTGCCTGCGGCGCCCTCATACTCGCCGATGCTGCCATCCAGTTCCATTTGCCCCAGCACGCCCGCCTCGAGAGTCAGCGTCGCGGTCGTGGTCGCACCGTTCTCGGGGTCGACGAAGATCTGATATGTCCCGGCGACGCTGGTGTCGATCAGCAGGGTCTTGTCGCCTGCGGCGTAGCCGGAAGTGACGGTCACACCATCAGGACGGAGTGCACGGAAGTACACGCCGGCGGCGGACGGCTGCGTGGTCTGGCCGGTGATCTTGAGTGCGATGACTTCATTTGCAGCGGCGGTGAATGCCAGGCGCGCATTTTTTCCATGGCGCGGCAAGTTCAGAGAGGTCGGGGTTGCCCTGGCCATGTTCATGGCGACATCACGGGAGACCGTGGCGTCGAACTGCATGGTCTGCGCCGGATCCAGCGGCACCACCTCCACGCCGTGCACGCCGCCCTCCAGCGAAGACAGATTGAGATCGCAGCCAGCATTGGCTGCATGGCAGGTGGTATTGGCCAGCAGCATGCCGTTGGGGCGGTATACGTTCACGGCCGCGCCGCTGCCGTTGGCGATCGTCAGGCCGCTGATGCCCAGGCCAAGGGAGTCGCCGGACGATGCCGTGATCTGGAAGTAGGCTGCCTCACCCGCACGTGCTGCGACGTGTGTCGATGTGGCGCCGTCGATGACGGGACTTCCCTCGTTGCCACGCAGCAGCACCTCCGTGGCGAGTGTTTCACCGTATCCGGCATCGACGAAGACCTCATAGGTCCCTGTAACCGGGAGTGCGAGGTTCAACACCAGCCCGCTCGAAGCTGCGACGGACTTCCAGAGCGTGCCGTCCGGACGGTTGACGCGGTAATAGACGCTGCGGCCGGAAGGAAGGGTGGCCTGTCCGGCGACCAGCAGGCCAAGCACTTCGCCCGCGGTTCCGGTGAAGCGCAGCCTGGCGTTCTGGCCTGCACGCGCAAGGGAAAGAGCCAGTGGCGTACCGCGCGCCAGGGTGTGTTGCGCATCGGTCGATAGAACCGCCTGGAACGCAAGAAGGCGGGTTCCAGAAGCGGCGGGGGTGATTAGAACCGCATGTCTACCCGTATTCAATGCGGAAAGATTGAGACTGCATCCATTGTTCGCTTGCGTGCACTGCTGGAAACCCGCCTGGCCTCCATCTGGCCCCTGCACGGTCACCGTCGCCGAACCCCACGCCGGAGGCCCAGTCTTTTCCGCCAATCCCATGCCAAGCGGCAACCCCTTGCTTGCATCGAACACCAGCCGGCGACTCTGCCCTGCGATGCTGGTGCTCACATCCTGAGCGGCGCCGTCGATGTTCAGGACGGCGGATCGCTCGAGTTGCAACTTCCACGTCAGCGGGCCTGCCTTGGGGGTCAACACCAGCAGATGGGTGCCGGCCGACTTCAGTGCGGGCATATGGAAGCTCGGCGCATTGGCCGAGACCGTCCCCACGGCGAGGCGCTTGTTGCCGATGCCATAAAGGGCATAGTTCAGTTCGCTGGCCAGCTCGGAGAACTGCGCACTGATGTAGTCGCCGCCTTGCGCGTCGAACAGGATCGCCACGCTTTGCCCCGCGGACGCCGTCGAAAGATCGTTAAGTTGCCCGTCGACGGCCAGGCGCTTGGCCGTAGCAATGGCCTCGTCGTCGATTCCCGCAGGCACGACAAGCACGTCGTCTGCGCTGACAGCGCTGCCGTAGGGTGTCGTGACCCGGATCCGGCCACTACTCGCGCCACCAGGAACTTCGGCATGCAAGGTCGTGTTACTGGCCTGGCCAAGGACCAGTGGCGCCAGGCCGAGGCGCGCGCTGGTCTGCCCATCGAGCGGCAGCAGCGACTGTCCGCTGATGGTCAGTGCAGCGCCGACCGAGGCGATGTGCGGGCTGACGGCGGTGATGAGCGGCGCGCGCGGCTGGGCGTCGACCACGAACGGGACGTCGCTGCTGGCCGTTTGATTGCCCACGGCAACGGTCAACACGCCCGTGGTGGCGGCGGATGGGACGATGGTGGTCAGGCTGCTGGTGCTGGCGGCCACCACGTCGGCGACCACCCCATTGAAGCGAACGACGTTCTGCGCCGCGGTTGCACTGAAGCCCTGCCCTTTCAGCGTGACCCTTTCGCCGGTGCCGCCGTGGCGCGGGGTGAAATCGAAAATGGCGAGCGCACCCGATGGCAGACGCTGCACGCGCGTGATGTTGCCCAAGCCATCGTAGTGGTAGCGGGCGGTATCCCCGACGTCATTGGTGACCGCGATCAGCCGCCCGTTGGCGTCATAGACATAAGCGGCGGCCAACGCCGACTCGCTGCCCACGAGCAGCGCGACGAACCCGGCTATGCGTAGCCCGATGCGGCGCGCAAGGCCGAGATCGGCGGCGGAAATCCCGAGAAGCGAATAGAGCCAACCTGCACGCCGTACGACGCGGTCTTGCGGAACGTCCATATCCTTTGGCCCCATCTGCTTGTGCGCACTGTTGAGCATCAGCACGTAGGCCAGCTTGCGTGGCCAGGCATGCCTTCCGTTGGCAGTCTTTCAGCTTCATCATTTGTTGCATAATGCGATCGTGCATGTCAAGCAATGACACAAAACAGCGACGGAGCGCACACACAGCATGAAAACACGACATTTTCTTGTCATTTCCGCTGCGGTTTTCGCCACCATTGGATTGACGGGATGCGAACGTGGCGCGCGCGTTGCGGCAGCACAGGGCGACGCCGACAGGATCGCGCTAGGGCGCGACCTCTTCCTCGATCGAAACTTGAGCGCGGATGGCGCAGTCAGTTGTGCGGACTGCCATATCCCAGCGAAATCGTTCACCGATGGCCGTAAGGTCTCGCTCGGCGTGCTCGGCAATGCAGGCACACGCAACGCGCCTGATCTGGCCGATGCCGGCATCTACTCCGCGCTGTTCTGGGACGGCCGCGAGCACGATCTCAGGGTCGTGGCGCTGCAGGCATTCACCAATCCGCGGGAGATGGGGTTGGCGGATGCGGAGATGCTGCTGGCGCGCATCAACGCGCAGCCGCGCTATGCCAAGTATGCGAATGGACATCGGCTAGACCGATCGGCGGTAGCGGACGGTCTAACGCATTACCTGCGCTCCTTGCCACGCCAGCCGACGCGTTACGACCGAAGCATCGACGAACCGTCGCTACTTGATGCAAACGAGCGTGCCGGCCTCGCACTCTTCACTGGCAAGGCGGCCTGTGCGGAGTGCCACCAGCTTGCCGGCAGTCCAGTTACCTTGACCGACCAGAAGTTCCATCATGCCGGCGTCGGTTTTGAACAGATCGCCGGCGATGTCACTGCGCTGCTGGAACGGTTGGAGCAGGCCAGGCGCACGAATCAGCCACTGGGCGCATTGGTGTTGTCCGATCGAGAGGTCGCCGAATCGGGGCGCTTCGCGGCGACGCGCAAGCCAGCCGACCTGGGAGCGTTCCGCACTCCCAGCTTGCGCAATGTCGCGCTTACCGCGCCGTACATGCACGATGGAAGTGTGGCCACGCTGGACAAGGCGGTGGAGCGCGAAATCTACTACCGCAGCCTTGGACGCGGTCGGGCCGTGAACCTGACGGTGACCGAACAGAGGCAACTGACAGCCTTCTTGCGCGCCCTCTCCACCGAGGATCAGCTTGCCGGCCCCGGTGCGGAAACATCGATATCGCGGGTACCCAGCAAGGAGCCGCCCAGACTGACTTCTAGCAGGTAGCGCCCCGGTTCCCATTCCCTGCGATCCTTTGGGTTCAGAGTCAAGGTGGCGCGCCGGTCGGTGACGGCGCCGGACCCTGTGGACACCACCTGGCCGGTCGCCAGGTTGATGAATCGCGCTTCGATCGGGCCGGCATCTGTCGGCGGAGCCGAATTCAATGTGACCTCGATGGTCAGCGCGTCCAGCACAGTGATCGGCTGCGCAAGAACGCCATCCGGCGCTTTGTTGCTACCAACTGTCAGCGACTGCAGCGAGATGGAAGCAGCTACCGGCTGTGCGTGCGGCTTGCCGGCGCGATCGCAGGCAACTGCCGCAACCAGTATCAGAAACAGTATAGGGAGAGTCCGTGTCTTCATCGAGCACTATGCCTTTCCATGACTGAGCTGGCTCGAGTATGGCACTGCGGACGCCAGTATACGATGGCGGGGAACCATGCGAGGACATGCTCATCACCCACCGGCTTTGATCCGGCGCCCCCGATTCGCCGTTCGTCGCTTCTCAATGCCGGTAGGCGTCGGCCACAAAGTCGATGAACATGGCCGCCGCTGCGACCGCTAGCTGGGCGTGGCGCTGCACGCCGCGATGTCCAAATGATCACGAGACTCGTAGGCTAGGCCACTCTTTTATATCAGCCAAACCTGCTAATTCGGGTAGCGTGACAGGTCTTGAAGCAAGTGCCTCAGCAGCTGCCAATTCGCGACTTGTGTCATCCCAGGCGTACTTGGCTCGCCAGTTCCTTGTGGGGCGATAGAAGTTATCTTGCCCTAGATCGATGAAGCCAGTTGAAAGCAGATAGGAGCCTAGCTTTGGGTTTTGTACCGATTGGACGTATATCGCATCCCAAGGAACAAGTTGATCGGCCAAGTCCAGGAAGCACTTAAACCAGCCATTTCCGCGTAGCTTTGGCGCGAGAAAGACGCTGGCAACGTCCAAGGTCGTTGCGCCCCTTCCAACAAGTGGAAGTGACCAGCATGTTGATCGACGAATATACAGGTTGTAGCCTCGCTTTCTAAGATCAATGCAGCGCGAAATTTTTCCATCATCTACGAGCTGCACCCATGCAAAGAACTGCAGCTCAACGGAAGGAAGACGACGAATAGCCGTTTCGTTTTTCCAAGTATCATCCGATACATTAATCACTTCGCCCCCCGCAACTGTATTACTGTGAAGTATCGTTCAGTCCCCTAGCATTACGCTCGGACGCCCCAGCAGTCGTGGATCAACAACTCCAAGGCAGCATCACCATCACGCCGATCCGGTCCTCATTTTCGCACAGGAACGCCGCGTGACGAAGCTGGCTACCTCGTATGGAACGATCACCTCGTGGGCCTTGTTGGGCCAATGCAAGCAACCCGAATGTACACGCGTGCTGGCGTACGAAAGAAAGCTTGAGATCAGCGCGGAAGCGTTGATTCAAGCTCTGTATATCATGATGTTTTTCCCGCCTGTAGTCGCCACAGGCGCGATAGTCCTGCGTCGCCCGGAAGGCGTTTTTCTTTAAAGCAAGCGATGTCACCGAATGTATAGGGCATGGAACATTCCTATCGCTCGTAAGGTAATAGCATGTCCCGTCAGGGTGATCTTATCCAGCGGCTGCGAGGCGTGCCCCTATGACCTGATAGCCCAGAGGCCCAATAGGCGGACCTCGATACGGAAACAAAGCCGAAGCCATTCAGCGTATCCACTTGTTCATGCTAAGACAGTGTCAAGGAATGTGGCTTTAGGCTGGCGATTGTTCGATCTTTACGATTAGAGAGGCCGCCTTTAACGCTACGCCGAGATCCCATACTGCCACATCAATGGGGCGACGACCTCCCAGGTAACTGCAAGGTTGCCCCAACCACCAAGTCTGAGCCCAACCGTTGTCCAACTAGGCTTTGAGCCATCATCCGAACATAAATATGGGCGCAACTAGCCCCTTATGGGCTCCGCGCTAGAGCCTTATGCGCACTGAAATAGCGCCTTTGGGGTGTTCTCACACTGCCCACCTAAAAAAAATGCGGAGGAAAACTCACCCGCACTTCGAATACCCACAATTCAAACAAGTCGCACACCCGTCCATGATGACCAGCGCCTTGGTGTTGCACTTGTGGCACATCGTGGCCGACGGCGGAAAACTCGCGCCGTCGCCGGTGACGGCGATGTCCTCTTCGTGGTCGGCGGTGGAGTCGGCGGACAGCGCACCCTCATCCGCCCTGCGGGCACCTTCTCCCGCAGGAGAAGGAACCGCCTTGCTCACTTCACTGTTTTTTTTTGAGCGTTCTTCGTACTGCTTGCGCTTCTCGGCGATCAGCGCGCGTTGATGGTCGCTCATCTCCGGGTCGTGCAGCAGGCCGATCGACTTCATGTGTTCTTCGACGATGCTGCCCAGTTCGGCGACCAGCGACGGCATGTACACGCCACCGGCCTTGAAATAGCCGCCCTTGGGGTCGAACACGGCCTTCATCTCGTCGACCAGGAAGGTGACGTCGCCACCCTTGCGGAACACGGCGGACATGATGCGGGTCAGCGCCACGATCCACTGGAAGTGCTCCATGGACTTGGAGTTGACGAAGATTTCGAACGGGCGGCGCAGTTCGTGCTCGGTGCCGGCATTGAGCACGATGTCGTTGAGGGTCACGTACATGGCGTGTTCCACCAACGGCGACTTGATCTTGTAGGTGCTGCCGATCAGCACGTCCGGGCGCTCGATGCGCTCGTGCATGTGGATGATGTTGTCGGCAGGCGCTTCGGCCTCGGCGGTGGCACGGTCGATCGACGAGGCGGGCACCGCGGCGGCGGCGTCGCGCGCCTTGTCCTCGGGGGTGACGACGGCGTAGCCCTTGATTTTCTGGTCGATCTTGATGGCCATGAGGCGTGCGTTCCTGGAAGGCGGAGCGGGACGGGCGTGGGCCCGGCCTCTCTCCCGCGCACGGGAGAGAGGGTGCGACGGGACGGCTTACTTCTTGGCGCGGGTGGCCGCGGCCTTCTTGCCGGCGGCCTTGCGCACGGCGGTCTTCTTCACGGCGGCGCTCTTCTTGGCGACCTTGGCGGTGCTCTTCTTGACCGCCTTGGCGACCTTCTTCACCGCTTTCTTGGCGACGGCCTTCTTCGCTGCAACCTTCTTCGCCGCTTTCTTCACTGCCTTCTTGGCAACGGCCTTCTTGGCGGCGACCTTCTTGACCGCCTTCTTCGGCGCGGCCTTCTTGGCGGTCACTTTCTTGGCCGGAGCCTTCTTCGCAACGGCCTTCTTGGCAGCGGCCTTCTTCGCCGGCGCCTTCTTCGCAGCCGCCTTCTTGGCGGTCTTCTTGCCGCCCTTGGTCAGCGCGGCCGCTTCGGCCTGGGCGCTGGCCTTGGCCGCTTCCAGCTTCTTGCGCGCGCTGGCGACGGTCTTCTTGACGGCCTTGCCGGCCTTCTCGGCGCGCTTGGCCACTGCCTTCTCGGCCTTCTTCACCGCCTTGCGGGTCTTGGCGACCTGGTCCTGCACGCGCTTCTGCACGGTCTCGGCGGTCTGCTTGACCGTGGCGACGGCCTCGCTGGCGGTGGCGGCGATGGTCTCGCCGACGTTGGTGGCGGTTTCTTTCACGTTCTCGGCGACCTGCGTCAGCGTCGCCGTGACGCCATTCCCATTGCTCATAAAACCCTCCTCAGGGTGTCAGTGTTTATGTCACGCGGGCGATGCTATACCGATTGCAGCGAAGCGGGGAGCCGGAAACGGCGACATTCGGCGGACGGTGGGGAAGCGTTGGGGAAGCGCGGCGTGCCGCGCTCCAGGGCTTCCACCGCCGCCCTCCCCTCCGCCGGCGCGAAGGGGAGACGGGACGGCGTCAGAACTTGCCGTAATACCCTTCTTTCAGCGCATCGAACAGGTTGGCGGCGGTGTGCATCTCGCCGTCGTATTCGATCTGTTCGTTACCCTTGACCTCGACCACGCTGCCGTCTTCCAGCTCGAAGCGGTAGGTGGTGTTCTCCAGGTCCGCTTCCTTCACCAGCACGCCCTGGAAGGCGGCCGGGTTGAAGCGGAACGTGGTGCAGCCCTTCAGCCCCTGCTGGTGGGCGTAGCGGTAGATGTCCTTGAACTGCTCGTAGGGATAGTCGGTGGGGACGTTGGCGGTCTTGGAGATGGAGCTGTCCACCCACTTCTGCGCGGCGGCCTGCACGTCCACGTGTTCCTTGGGGTGGATGTCGTCGGCGGCGATGAAGTACTCCGGCAGGCGCGCGGCGGCGTCCTCGGCGAACGGCATCGCCTTGGCGTTGACCAGGTGGCGGTAGGCCAGCAGTTCGAAGGAGAACACGTCCACCTTCTCCTTGCTCTTCTTGCCCTCGCGGATCACGTTGCGGCTGTAGTGGTGGGCGAAGCTCGGCTCGATGCCGTTGGAGGCATTGTTGGCCAGACTCAGCGAAATGGTGCCGGTGGGGGCGATGGAGCTGTGGTGGGTGAAGCGCGCGCCCACCTCGGCCAGTTCCTCGACCAGCGCCGGCGCCACCTCGGCGATGCGCTGCATGTAGCGGCTGTACCTGGCGTGCAGCAGCCGGCCCTCGATGCGCTCACCGACGCGCCAGCCATCGCGCACCATCTCCGGGCGCTGCCGCAGCATCGCCGCGGTGACCTCGAAGGTCTCCTGCATGATCGGCGCCGGGCCCTTCTCCTTGGCCAGCGACAGCGCGGTCTCCCAGCCGGCCACGGCCATCTCGCGGGCGATGGACTCGGTGAACTCGCACGACTCGGCGCTGCCGTACTTCATGCGCAGCATGGTTATGGTCGAGCCCAGGCCGAGGAAGCCCATGCCGTGGCGGCGCTTGCGCATGATCTCGTCGCGCTGCTGCTGCAGCGGCAGGCCGTTGACCTCGACCACGTTGTCGAGCATGCGGGTGAACACCCGCACCACTTCCTTGTATTCCTCCCAGTCGAAGCGGGCGCGCTCGGTGAACGGCTCGCGCACGAAGGTGGTGAGGTTGATCGAGCCGAGCAGGCAGGCGCCGTAGGGCGGCAGCGGCTGCTCGCCGCAATTGTGGGCGTGCAGACCGTTGCCGTCGAAGGTGTTGATGCCGGGGACCTGCACGTCGTAGACGTCTTCGATGCCATCGGCGGCCACCGACTGCACGGTCGCCACGAAACGCTCGCGGTTCAACTGGCGGCGATAGCCGGACAGCAGCGCCTTGAGGCGGTTGGCCTTGGCGGTGTCGGCAAAGCCCACCCGTTGGGCGAAGGCATCGAGGTTGTCGCCGCTGACGACCAGTTCGTGCTGCGCCTTGGTGGCGTAGGCACGCGTGCCGCCGTGCCCGTCGGGGAGCAACGCGGTGCCGGCGGGACGCCGGTCGCGATAGATCTGCGAGGCGATGCCCAGCCGCAACAGCATGCGCTGCGCTGCCTCCAGCCGCGCCAGGTCGGACTGTGCCAGGCGCACGCTGACGCCCTTCTCCTGGCTGCCCTGCACCGAGCCGTCGGTGTCGAACAGGCCGCGCAGGAAGCCGCGATGGAAATCGCTGGAGGTCTTCTCGACGGCCGGGGTGATCGCCTTGTCGCCCGGACGCAGGCCCAGCTCCAGCGCCAGATCGCGCAAGGCGGCCGACTTCAGGCGGTACTCGCCACGGTCGCGCACCTCGCTCCAGCCGGCGAAGTCGGCACGGTGCGGCAGGCTGCGCGCGCAGCGCAGGGCTTCGTCCATCAGCGCCACCGGCGCCTGCGGCGCTGCATTGACGGCGGCGGCCTGCGACCAGACAGACAACACGGCGGCGTCCTGCTTGAGCGTGCCGTCGCCCACCAGCATGCCGAGGAGGACACCTTCCTCATAGCTGCGCGCGCCGCCCCACTCCGCACCGGCACGGTGATTGTTGAGCAGCACCCGGTCGCCTGCGACCAGTTGGTCCGCCTGGCACCATTGGGTGTCCAACGACCAACGGGTCTGGCGCACCACGCGCCGCACGCGGTGGTCCGCGGTCAGGCGCAGCGCGTAACCTTCCTGCGTCTGCAGTCGTACCACCTGCTTGTGCGCGGTCTTGAAGAAACCCTCCGCACCGGTGGCATGGTCGCCGCCATCGACCCGCGCCAGGAACGGCGTTCCCAGCAGATCGGCGACCTGACGCGGCCCCTCGGCGGTCTGCACCCAGGTGTCGGCGGTCACGCAGGGATTGGTCGCGCGGATGTTCTCGCACCACCAGTTGTTGTTCATTTCGTTGACGCGGTCGATCAGGATGAAGCCTGGCTCGGCGTAGTCGTAGGTGGAGACCATGATCATGTCCCACAGGTGGCGGGCGCGGATGTGCCCGTACACCTTGCACGCGACCAGGCCGTCGTCGCGCACGATGTAGTCCTTGTGCGTGGGCCAGTCGCGCCAGACCACGGCGCTGGCGTCGGCCAGGTCGACGTCGGCCTCTTCCTTGCGGTTCACCGGGAATACGAGCGGCCAGTCGGCGTCCTGCTCCACCGCCTGCATGAAGCCGTCGGTGATCAGCAGCGACAGGTTGAACTGGCGCAGGCGCCCGTCCTCGCGCTTGGCACGGATGAAGTCCTTCACGTCCGGGTGGGACACGTCGAAGGTGCCCATCTGCGCGCCGCGGCGGCCGCCGGCCGAGGACACGGTGAAGCACATCTTGTCGAAGATATCCATGAACGACATCGGCCCGGAGGTGTAGGCGCCGGCGCCGGCCACGAACGCGCCGCGCGGGCGCAGCGTGCTGAACTCGTAGCCGATGCCGCAGCCGGCCTTGAGGGTCAGCCCGGCCTCGTGGACCTTCTCCAGGATGCCGTCCATCGAGTCGGTGATGGTGCCCGACACGGTGCAGTTGATGGTGCTGGTGGCCGGCTTGTGTTCCTGCGCGCCGGCATTGGAGGTGATGCGCCCGGCCGGGATCGCGCCGCGGCGCAGCGCCCAGGCGAAGCGCTCGAACCAGTAGGCTCGCTGCTCCTCGCCGGTCTCGGCATCGGCCAGCGCCCGCGCCACGCGCAGGTAGGTGCCGTCGATGTCGGCATCCAGCGGATCGCCCTGCTTGGTCTTGAGCCGATACTTCTTGTCCCAGATGTCCTGCGACGCCGGCTGCATCGGGATGGGGTCGTGCTTGGATCCGGTATGGACGACTTCCAGGCGCACCGTACTCATTCTGCTGTGTTCTCCTCGAACCTGTCCCGATGGGACGGATGGGTGGTCATCCGCCGTGTGTCTTGTCTCTATCGCACTTGCGCTGCACGGCAGCGACGGCCGCGGCAGCGCACACGGCGCCTGCCCTCGACCGATCAAAAATCCCCTGATTCCGCGACGTCCCCTGTCACCGTCCCGTCATGCACCGCCGAGCGCGCCCCTGGATGTGAAGCCCTGGTGAAGAAAACCCTAGTTCTAGTGCCGTACCGAATCGATACCGCTACATGTAGTGGCTAATGCAAGCGTGAACGCTAACGCCGGGCAGGCCGACTGTCAACGTCGTCGCGCGCCGATCACGTAACGTCAGCGGATGTGCACGCGGGGTGCCGTGGCGGCCTTGCGCAGGTGCCGTCGGAACGCTTTCACTGGCGGTTAAACGCCGCGCGTTCATCTTGATTTACGCGCACGCGCGCCCATCTGCCCCACGTCTCCCGCGTTCCCCGGAAACCGACCTCATGCGACCGCTGCCCACGCTGCTGACCCTGACCGCCGCCGCTGCCTTCGGCGGTTTCGCCGCCACCGCCATCAATGCGCAACTGGACAACCGCGCCGAGGCCGCGCCGGTCGCGGCGCCGCCGCTGTCCGGGGCCGCGCGCCTGCCGTCCGCGGTGGCCGGCGAGCCGCTGCCGTCGCTGGCGCCGATGCTGCAGAAGGTGATGCCGGCGGTGGTGAGCATCAACACCAAGCAGGTGGTGCGGGTGCGCAATCCGTTCTTCAACGACCCGATCCTGCGCCGCCTGTTCCCGGACATCCCGCAGGAGCGCATCAACGAATCGCTGGGTTCGGGCGTGATCATCGATGCGAAGAACGGCTACGTGCTGACCAACCACCACGTGGTGGAGAACGCCGACGACGTGCAGGTGACCCTGGCCGACGGGCGCAGCTTCAAGGCCGAGTTCATGGGCTCGGACGCGGACACCGACATCGCGCTGATCCGGATCAAGGCCGACAACCTCACCGAGATCCGCCTGGGCGACAGCGACAAGCTGCGCGTGGGCGATTTCGTCGCGGCCATCGGCAACCCGTTCGGCTTCACCCAGACCGTCACCTCCGGCATCGTCTCGGCGATGGGCCGCAATGGCATCCGCGGCCTGGGCTACCAGAACTTCATCCAGACCGACGCCTCGATCAACCCCGGCAACTCCGGCGGCGCACTGGTGGACCTGCGCGGCGAATTGGTCGGCATCAACACCGCCAGCTTCAACCCGCAGGGCAGCATGGCCGGCAACATCGGCCTGGGCCTGGCGATCCCGTCGAACCTGGCGCGCGCAGTGGTCGACCAGTTGATCAAGAACAACGGGGTGATGATCCGCGGCACCTTCGGCATCGAGACGCAGAACCTGACCACGCAGATGGCGCAGGGCCTGGGCCTGTCGGCGCCGCGCGGGGCGTTGGTGACGCGGGTGCTGGCCGGCTCGGCGGCCGCGGCCGCCGGGCTGCAGCCGGGCGATGTGATCACCGGCGCCAACGGCGAGCGCCTGGACAGTGCCGAGGCGCTGCACAACTACGAGGGTCTGCAGCCAGTGGGCAGCACGGTCACCCTGGACGTGCGCCGCGACGGCAAGCCGCTGCAGCTCAAGGCCACGCTCAAGGAACAGCCGCGCGCGATCAGCGGCGAGTCGCTGGACCCGCGGCTGAGCGGCGCCACCTTCGCTGACCTGCCCGAATCGCTGCGCCAGTCCGGCATCTCCGGCGTGCTGATCGGCAACGTGGCGCGGGGCAGCCGTGCGGCGCGCAACGGCCTGGCCAGCGGCGACATCGTGGTGGCCGCCTCGGTCGGCGAATTCGCCGATCTGGCCAGCTACCGCGCCAATTTCGCGCGCAAGCCGGCGCAACTGGTGCTGCGCGTGGTGCGCGGCGGCGCCCAGGCCGACCTGGTCATGCAGTGAGCCGGCGCGCTCAGTCCAGGCGCGCGGCGTAGTCGTCGCGCACGTGCTGGTTCAAGTAGGTGGTGAGACCGCGCCCGGCGGCGGCCAGGCGCTGCATCTCCATGACCTGGAGCAGGCCGGGATGCTGGCGGTCATAGCGGTAGGTGGCGCCGTCGGCGAAGCGCAGCACGATCCAGTCCGGGCCGCTGTCGTAGGCGACCACCCCGGCATGGCCGCTCCGGTTGCCGTACGTGTGCATTGCGGTTCCTCCGGGACTTGGCCGATCGCGGGCGAGCGCCGGCACTATGGCGTGCTGCCTGCGGCGACGAGCTAACACCCCGTACACCCCGCCGATGGTATTGGTGTCGCCCCGTTCTGCGCAGCGTCCGCATCGGCGGACGGCAGGCCCCCAAACCCCAGAGGAGACATGCCCATGAATGCCAGCCCGACCAATACCGAGAACCTCAAGGACAACCTGAGCGAAGCCGGCGCGCACCTGAAGTCCGCGGCCAGCTACGCCGGCGACGCGATCAAGGGCGCTGCCGGTGCCGCCGGCGAAGAACTGAAGCTGGGCAAGGCCAACGTCAAGGCCGAGCTGTCCGACAGCGCGCTGTCCGGGTTGGCGGCGGCCGAGTTCGGCGGTGCGGCGGCGAAGGAGCAGGTGGACGTGCTGCTGGACAAGGGCCGCGACCTGATCGACAGCGCGGCCGAACTGATACGCGAGCGTCCGCTGGCCTCGTTTGGCGTGGCCTTCGCCACCGGCTGGATCATCGCCAAGCTGGCGCGCAGCGGCGGCGACAAGTAAGCCGCGCGTGAGCGAGGAGCAGGCCCGCACCGACGGCGCCGCGGCAGACGCCGCGGCCGCACCGTCGCTGGAGGAATCCTTCCGCGCGCTCGGCACGGCCGGGCGCGAAGGACTCAATGCCACCCTGGACACCGGCCGCGCGCTGCGCAAGCTGGTGGCCGCGGACTTCGCCCTGGCCCGCGCCGCACTGGCGCGGGCGCTGGTGTGGCTGACCGTGTCGGTGGCGTTCGGCGCCTCGGCCTGGATGCTGCTGATGGGCGCGATGATCGCCCTGCTGCAGCGCATGGGCTGGTCGTGGCTGGCGTCGATCTCGGCGACCGCGGCCTTCAGCCTGGTGGTCACCGCGCTCGGTGCCTGGCAGGCGCTGCGTTACTTCGACATGAGCAAGCTCGACGCCACCCGCCGCCAGTTGGCCAAGCTGGGCATCGGCGGCGACGACGAGGACGGCGACGAGAATGTCGCCAAGCGCGAGGCCACGCCATGACCCTGCGGCAATTGCAGCACCGCATCGCCCGCGCCGAAGCGGTGCTGGAGGGACGCCAGGAGCAGGTGCGCACGCACTGGACGACCTTGCAGCAGGTCTGGCGCGAAGGCTGGACACCATGGCGGATCGTGATCGTCGGCCTCGGCACCGGCTTCCTGGTCGGCCGCGCCGAACCGGCGGCGGTGGTCGGCAAGCTCGGTGGCGCGCGCTGGCTGCAGATGCTCAGCGCGCTCTCCAGCCTGATCAACGCCACCACCGCCAAGAGCGCGTCCGATGACGCCGAGCGCGCCTCCGACGATGCCGAGGAAGCGGCGGACACCGCACAGGATGCGGCCGTGGATGCCGACACCCAGACCCCGCCTCCCGTTGCACCCGTTCCCCCATCCGCGGTCCGCCCACAGCCGCCGCGGCCGCCGATGGCCTCGCGCCCCGGGCAACCCGCCGCGGCCGAAGCGGCCACCGACCTGTCCGAGCGCCAGGGCAAGGACTGACGTTCCTGGGATCGGCGCGTGGCTGGCCTGGGCCGCCACGCCGCGCGCACGCGGCGGCCACGCCGCCTTGATATCGCGCCGGCCACGATCCGGCCTACACTTCGCTTCCTTTTCGACGCCGTTCGGCGCGTGCACTGCGACGCGCGCCGCGGCCACCGCATCGCAGGTCCGATGAGCACAGTTCCCGATCCCGCGGTCGTCGCCGACGACGCCCCGCACGGCCCCCTGCCGCCGCCGCCCGCTCCGCGCCCGCGCGGACCGGTCTCGCTGGTGGTGCTGGCCACCCTGGCAGTCTGCTACACCCTGTGGGCCGCGCAGGACGTGATCCTGCCGATCCTGCTCGCCGCCTTCTTCGCCCTGGTCGGCAACCCGATCCTGCGCATGCTGCAACGGCTGTACCTACCGCGCTTCCTGGCCGCGCTGCTGGTGCTGCTGTCGGGCATGGCGGTAGCGACGACGCTGACCGTGCAACTGGCCGGCCCCGCCGCCGAGTGGGCGCAGCAGGCGCCGGCACAGCTGCGCCATCTGGCCACCCAGGTGCGCGACCTGACCAAGCCGATGCAGCAGGCCAACCAGGCCGCAGAGAACTTCGCCCGCGCCGCCGGCGGCGAGAGCGGACGCCGCGTGCAGGTGATCCGCACGCAGATGGACGATCCGTACAAGGCGCTGGTGCGGACCCCGCGGGTGGCCGCCTCGGCGCTGGCGGTGGTGTTGCTGACGTTCTTCTTCATGGTGTTCGGCGAGAACCTGCAGCGCCATGCGATCGCGCTGCTGCCCAGCCGCCAGCAACAGAAATTCACTACCGAGATCCTGCGCTCGATCGAACGCGAGGTCTCGCGCTACGTCCTGACCATCACCGTGATCAATACGCTGGTCGGCCTGATCTTCGCCGGCATTCTGATCCTGCTGGGCATTCCGCCACAGGAAGCGCTGCTGTGGGGCACGGTGGTGGCGCTGCTGAATTTCGCACCCTACGTGGGGCCGCTGATCGGCGCGGTGCTGATGCTGCTGATGGGCTTCGTCGCCTTCCGCGAACCGCTGAGCGCGGCGCTGCCGGCGATCCTGTACCTGGCGCTGCATACCCTGGAAGGCCAGGTGGTGACGCCGATCGTGCTCGGCCGGCGCATGGCGATCTCGCCGCTGATGCTGATCCTGGCGTTGATGCTGTTCGGCTGGCTGTGGGGCATGATCGGCCTGCTGCTGGCGGTGCCGCTGCTGGTGTGCATCAAGATGGTGCTGGCGCGGGTCGAAGGCATGCAGCGTTGGGCGCGGTTGCTGGAGTGAGGCCGGGATTGGGGAGTCGGGATTGGGGATTGGCGGAAGCGCGCGAGTGCTGTCTACCGGGCCCGGCCCGCGGCGGCGGCGGCGCTTGGCGTAAAATGCGCCGG
Organism: Xanthomonas sp. LMG 12462; assembly: GCF_009192885.1. Lineage (NCBI taxonomy): Bacteria > Pseudomonadati > Pseudomonadota > Gammaproteobacteria > Lysobacterales > Lysobacteraceae > Xanthomonas > Xanthomonas sp. LMG 12462. The sequence continues at coordinate 42,255 of NZ_NMPP01000077.1, forward strand.
TGACTTCCATGCCCTCCTTCCCCGTCCGCGCGATCACGCTGGATCTGGACGACACCCTGTGGCCGTTCGCACCGATCGGTACGCGCATCGAGCAGGTGCTGCACGACTGGCTGCTGCAGCACAGCCCGGCCACCGCCGCGCGCTTCCCGGTCGCGGCGATGCGGCAGTTGCGCGAAGCGGTGTTCGCCGCGCATCCGCACCTGCACCACGACCTCAGCGAACTGCGTCGGCTGACCCTGCGCCGTGCGCTGCAGGACAGCGGCGCCGATGAAGCGTTGCTGGAACCTGCGTATGCGGTGTTCCATGCCGCGCGCAATCAGGTGGAGTGCTACCCGGACAGCATCGCCGCGCTGGAGCGCATCGCCGCGCGCGTGCCGGTGGTGGCGCTGAGCAACGGCAACGCCGACCTGGCCACGATCGGCCTGGACCACCATTTCGCCTTCCAGCTCAGCGCCCGCGAACACGGCGCGGCCAAGCCGGACCCGGGCATCTTCCGCGCCGCCTGCGCGCGCCTGGGCCTGCCCTGCGCACAGGTGCTGCACGTGGGCGACCACATCGAGATCGACGTGGTCGGTGCGATGCAGGCCGGCCTGCGCGGTTGCTGGATCAACCGCGAGGCGCAGGCCTGGCATCCGCCGACCCCGCCCGATCTGCACTTCGACACCCTCACCGGCCTGGCCGACTGGCTGGACGCGACCCAGCCGGCCGACGCGGCGCGCGCCTGATCCGCGCCCTCTCGCCTACCGGTCTTCTCCCTCTTCCAAGGATCCGCTGATGTCCCTGCCGACCGGCTTCACCGACGCCTCCACCCATGCGCTGCCGCTGTACGTGCTCGACCGCGAGCACCTGGCCGAATGGCGCGCGGCGCAATCGCCGGCGTGGGTGGCGTGGATGGACACCCAGCAGTTCATGGCCGCGCCGGGCAGCGTGCTGCTGCTGCCGGGTGCCGACGGCGTGGCCGCGGCGTTGCTGGGCGTTGGCGATCGCGGCGATGCATATGCCTACGCGCATGCGCCGTTCGCGCTGCCGGCCGGCAGCACCTGGCGCGTGGACAGCGCGCTGGACGCCGACACGCTGGCGACCCTGCACCTGGGCTGGGGCCTGGGCAGCTACCGCTTCGCCCGCTACAAGCAACCGCCGCGGCTGCCGGCACAGTTGCTGGCCACGCCGCAGGCCGAAGTGTGCGACCTGATCGCCGCCAGCCTGCGCGTGCGCGACTGGGTCAACACGCCGACCGAGCACATGGGGCCGGAGCAACTGGAAGAAGCCGCACGCGCGATCGCGCAGGAACACGGCGCGCAGTTCGAGAGCATCGTCGGCGACGCGCTGCTGGAGCAGAACTTCCCGGCGATCCACGCGGTCGGCCGCGCCTCGCACCGCGCGCCGCGCCTGCTGGTGCTGCGCTGGGGCGAGGAGGCGCATCCGCACGTGGCGCTGGTCGGCAAGGGCGTGTGCTTCGACACCGGCGGCCTGGACCTGAAGCCGGCCGACGGCATGCGCAACATGAAGAAGGACATGGGCGGCGCCGCACACGCGCTGGCGCTGGCCGGGCTGGTGATGGCGCAGCGCCTGCCGCTGCGGCTGACCGTGCTGTTGCCGGCGGTGGAGAACGCCGTCGGCCCGAACGCGTTCCGCCCGGGCGAGGTGATCGCCACCCGCCAGGGCACCAGCGTGGAGATCGACAACACCGACGCCGAAGGCCGCCTGGTGCTGTGCGATGCGCTGGCCTATGCCGGCGAGCAGCGCCCCGACGCGATCCTGGATTTCGCCACCCTGACCGGTGCGGCGCGCATCGCCCTGGGTCCGGATCTGCCGGCACTGTTCTGCAACGACGACACGCTGGCGCAGGCCTGGATCGCCGCCGGCGAGCGCACCCGCGACCCGGTCTGGCGCATGCCGCTGTGGCGTCCTTACCTGCGCTATCTCACCAGCTCGGTCGCCGACCTGGCCAACGCCGGCTCGCGCATGGCCGGTGCAGTCACCGCCGCCCTGTACCTGGAGCGTTTCGTGCCGGCACGGCAGGCCTGGGCGCACCTGGACGTGTACGCCTGGAACGACAGCGACCGCCCCGGCCGCCCGGCGGGTGGCGAAGCGCTGGCGCTGCGCTCGGCGTATGCCATGCTCAAGGCGCGTTACGCGGGGTAAATCCGGCAGGAGCGCGGCGCGCGACCTAGATCTTGTCGAGGACAGCACCTCGCGCCATTCGTTTCGAATTCCGAGGTGCGGAACCGGTCATGCCGCCAGCGCGTCCATCAAAGATTTAGCTGTCGACACGATCATAAGATCCGCGTTCTCGACCACATCTTCTTTTGTTCCATGGCCGAGGCTGAACAAATAGAGTTGCGCGCCTTCCCGACGCGCAAACTTCATTGCAGGGATGAAGTCACTGTCTGCCGTGACAAGTACGATGACTTCCACATGCTTTTTTAGAGTCAGGGCAGCGATATCCATGCCGATACGCATGTCCACGCCTTTTTGCTTGATGACCGGTTTCAGGTCCGAGCTTTTCAGCTTCAACGTGTCAGACCCGGCATCGTAGTTCCCCGCACTCTTCAGCGACTTGAACTTTGCCATCCAACCATCGTGGCTGCATTCGCCCTGACGAAGCGCAAAATGGGGAAGCTTGGCAACATCCCTCACCAAGGCCACGTTGGATTGGAACACAGGCGTCTTGTCGTACTCGATGACCTCGCCAGTGACAGGCTGCTCAACCGATCTTCCAAGTGGCGCAGCGTCGTAGTAGTAGACGCGATGCAGAAGGCAATCCTGAAGGCATTCGTGCTTGCGAATTGCCTCTACAAGTTGCTGTATGCGGTTGGCGGAAACTTCACCGCTCGACTTCAATTTTCTTTTGACGAATCCCGCATCCAGCAGGACGGCAAAGCGCCGATGCATGCCCATCTCCCTAGGCAATAAGATGGCCGGATGCAGGTGGGGGTCAAGCCCCGCTTATATGTCACCTGCAAACGGCCGGTTTTCGGTTCAAATACTGATACCAATCGACGGTACCGTCAAGTGAAACCCCTACCAGTGACGCCGGCAGTTTCAAATCAGGCGACATCATTGGTGGTGCAACCAAACCTCGGACATCCAGAGACAAGTAGCCACGACGTCGGACATCGTCCTTGTCTTACCGCCGTTGACAACAGGAACACAGCTGTCAACCCGCCAACGCCTCCAGCGAATCGCGCTCGATACCGGCGTAGATGGCGAACTCGTCGTGCACCGTCGCGCCCAGCGCCTGCTCGAACGCGGCGCGGTTGGCGTGCGCGGCGTAGGCGCGCTGTTCGCCGCCGCCGAGGTTGGACTGGAAGATGCCGGCGGCGCTGACCGGCAGGAAGTCCTCGTAGACGATCGGGTCGGCGCTGGCCAGGCCGTCGGCGATCAGCGCTTCGGCCGGCTTCCCGGCCAGGGCCGCAGCGCCGGCGGCGCGACCGGCATCGGTGAGGGCGTAGCGGAAATAGCCCAGGCCCTCGCGACGCAGGATGGCGTAGTCGTCGGGGAAATCGGCGAACGCGGCCTGCAGGCGCGTGGCGTAGTCGGCACCGGCGCTGCCGTCGGCGGCGCGTGCGCGTTCCAGCAGCGCGTCGTACAGCGCGCGGCCCTTCGGCGTCAGGGCCAGGCCGCGCTGCTCGATCTCGCCGAACCGCGCGGTGTGGGTGCCGGCCTCGGCGCCGTCCGCGCCGGCGGGGAAGCGTACGGTTTCCTCCAGGGCCTTGAAGCTGGTCTGGCGCAGCAGGATCGGGCAGGCGCGGCGCGGCGGGCCTTCGATCACCGCCTTGGCGTCGATGCCCCGGCGCAGCATTTCCGCCTGCGCCGCGTCGATGTCCAGGGTGCGCGGGGTCAGGTGGTTGATGTGCGGGCCATGGAAGCTGACCACGTCGGCGATCAACTTGTGCGCCTCGCTCAGCGCGCGGTAGGTCGGCAGGCTCACGGTGGCATCGCTGTGCCAGCGGAAGGTCTCCAGCGCCTCGGCGACGAAGCGCTGCGCGTCGGCGTCGGCCAGGCCGCCGTCGCGTTCGCACTGCGCGATCAACGCGAGCGCGCCGTCGGTGAAGATGCGCCGCTTGGCGAGGATCTGCGCCGCCTGCTCGCGCAGCGCCGGGTCCTCGATCAGCTCCAGCCGCAGCAGCGAGGTGAACACGCGGAACGGATTGCGCGCCAGCGCCGCCGCATCCAGCGGGCGGAACGCGGTGGAGTGCACCGGCACGCCGGCCACCGACAGGTCGTAATAACCGACCGGCGCCATGCCCATCACCGCGAACAGGCGGCGCAGCGTGGCCAGTTCCTCGGCGGTGCCGACGCGGATCGCGCCGTGCCGCTCCTGGTCCAGGCGCGCGCGTTCGTCGTTGCGCTGCAGCTGCGCCTCCAGTGCCGGGTCCGCGGCCAGGGTCTGCGCATTGACCTGCGCCACCAGCTCCATCAGCGTGCCGTACAACGGCACCTCGGTGCGGTACATGTCGGACATGGCCTGCGCGAACAGGCTGCGGATAGCGTCGGGCGAAACGAAGGCGTTGGTCATCGGGCGGTCCGGAGCGGCGGTGGCGCCGGCAGCAGGACCGGCAGAACGCCTATTCTCGCGCCGCGGCGCCGGCGCGGCCAGTGTGGATGAATGGGCGGCGCGTACCGGTGCGGCACGCGAGTGGCCGGCACCGCTGTCTCCTTCTCCCGCCGGGAGAAGGTGCTCCGCAGGGGCGGATGAGGGTCCGGGCGCAGCCTCGTGCACCCAAACTGCCTGGGGCGCTGCGCGCCCCGACCCTCACCCCAACCCCTCTCCCGGGGGGAGAGGGGCTCGTGCGCGCTGAAGTGGATGCATAACGTCGCCTGCGTGCCGTGCAGGCAACGGGAGGTTCGCGCAACGACATGGGCGAACGTGCAGGCGGCCGCTCTGTGTCGTTGTGCTCCCCCGCGCTTATTGCGTGCGCGTGGATCCGTCCTGGGGCTGCGTCGCAGCGCGGTCGCGGGTGGCGCGGTCGCCCAGCTGCCGGCGCAACAGCGCGTCCAGCACGATCGGCCGATCCCAGTGGTCGTAGCTGGCGACGATGGCATGGCGCAGCGCGCGGTAGGCCAGCGAACCGGGCGGCGCGTCCATGTCGCTCGCCACCGCTGCCCAGCCGGCCGGAACGCCGGCCGCGGTGCGTGCGCGCACCACCTCGCGGTAAGGCCGTCCCGCGGCCTTGGCCAGGAACGCGGCGACATAGACATCGCGCGGCGGCCAGCGCCGATCGCGCAGCAGCACCTCGGCATAGCCGCGCGGCATCTGCGCGTAGCGCACGACCTCGTCGAGGAAACTGTCGGGGTAGCGCGCGGCGTAGCGGTCGATGTCCAGCAACTGCCGATCGATCCAGGCATCGTCGGTACCGGGCACCTCGGCCGGTGCCGTTTCCCCGCTCTCGGAGGCAGGGGCGCGCGCGGGCGTCCCCTGCGCCATGGCCGGGCCGGCAGCCAACAGGGCGGCGCTCAGTAACAGACCGGCAGGAGACGGAAGCGGAGGCATGCGTCGATTCTGCCGGAGGCAGTGGGCGCTGTCAGTGCGGCAAGGCAGGACGACAGCCGGCGGGTACGCACAGCGCAGGCTCGGCGGTGTCGCGGCTGAAGCCCCTCCTACGCGACAAGGCCAGAGGCCGGTGATGCCAACGCCGCAGGGCGAGGGATCCACTCAACCGCGCTGCAGGCTCGCCGCATGCCGGTTGAGTTCGGCCACCGCCTGCGGCCAGTCCGCGGCCGCGGCCACTTCGCGCAGGCGCGGTTCGTCGGCCGACAGCCCGTGCTCGGCCTCGTGCGCCCAGGTGGTGGTGTACGGCGTATGGATGCCCCAGCCGCCGAGCGCGATCACCGGCTCCACGTCCGAGCGCAGCGAGTTGCCGATCATCACGAAGCGCTCGGCGCCGATACCGAACTCGGACAGCACCTTGGCGTAGGTCTTGGGATCCTTCTCCGACACCACCTCGATACGCGGGAACAGCTCGCCCAGGCCGGACTGCGCGATCTTGGCTTCCTGATGGAACAGGTCGCCCTTGGTGATCAGCACGATCTCGAACTCGGCGGCGATCGCCGCCACCGCCTCGCGCACGCCGGCGATCACCTCCACCGGATGCTGCAGCGTGGCGCGGCCGATCTCGACGATGCGCCCGATGTCGTGCGCGGAAATGCGCGCCTCGGTCAGCTCGATCGCCGCCTCGATCATCGACAGGGTCATGCCCTTCACGCCATACCCGAAGACCTTGAGATTGCGGCGCTCCACCGCCAGCAGATGCTGCAGGGTGCCGGCGTCCTGCAGGTCCAGGTACTGGCCGAGGATGGCTTCGAACGCGGCCTCGGCGTCGCGGTAATAATCCTCGCTCTTCCACAGGGTGTCGTCGCCGTCGAAGCCGACCAGGGCGATGGGAGAGGAACGCAAGGCGGTAGGTGTCGGCATCATCCGCCAAGCATAGCAGCGGGTCGCCGACCAATAGACGACAGGCACTGCCCTGACGCACAACGCACGACGGCGGCCCAAGGCCGCCGTCGTGGTGGAGCGTCAGCGTGCACCACGAGGTTCGTGGTACACCAGGGTCGGCCACGGCCAGGCGGCGCGCGTCCTCATCGCCGCGCGACCGCCGTGCCGGTACCGCTCCGGTTACTGGCCGCCGTTGCTGTCGCTGCCGGTCGCCGCGCCGCCCTGCTGCTTGGCGACGTAGGCCTTGTACTCGTCCGGGGTCAGCTTGCCGTCGTGGTTGGCGTCGGCCTGCGCGAAGATCTGGCTGAGGCCGGCGTTGACCTGCGCCTCCTGCTTGCTGATGGCGCCGTCCTTGTCGGCGTCCACGTCGGCCCAGGTCTGGGCGCCGCCGGAGGCCGCGCCGGCCTGCCCGCTCTGGCCCGTGGCGCTGGTGGACGACTGCGTCTGCGCCTGCGCGGCGGCATCGGCCTGCGCGTCCTGGGCGAACGCCGGCAGGGCCAGCGCGGCGGCGAGAAGGGCGGCGGTACCGATCAGCGGGGTGCGGGTGCGAATGTTCATGGGTGGATTCTCCTTGGCTCTCTCGGTGTGGCATGTCCGGTCGATTCCGGAACACGGCGCTACCGTGCCGGTCTCAGACTGAATCCATTCCCTGTCGAAATTCGCCGCAAAACGCTTCGTTAACCACGGCGTCCGCGCAGCACGTTACCGCGCTGGTTAGGGATCGGTGAGCACGCGGTAAGGCGACCATTCAAGACGTTTGGATTGCAGAAAGAAAACGTCTGTTTCAGCGTGTTTCGTGACCGCCGTCGCCGACGTTTTCGCTTGAACGCGCCCTGAATACGACCCACGCCAGGGCCACGCCGGAGAGGGCGCCGGCCACTTCCAGCACCACCCGCGAACCCAGTTCGTCCGGATCGTGGATACTGGCCAGGGCGATGCGCGCGTACAGCGGCGACTCCAGGCGCACGATGCTGGTGTAGAACAGGTTCCAGCAGTCGATGCCGGCCGACACCGCCACCGCGATCAGGCAGGCGCCGCCGAGTTGCTGGCCCTCTGACCAGCCCAGCCGCCGGCCCAGCCATTGCCACAGCGCATACACCAGGAAGCCGACCGCCAAGGCGATCAGCCCGGCTTCCAGCGAGCCCAGCAGGCCGAAGTGCAGCGGCAGGTTCATCGGGTGTCCTCGGTCGGCAAGGCCGCAAGTCTAGAGGGTGTCGCGCATCGGCGTACGCCGCGCCGCGCCGGCGCGCGGATCAACTGGCGTTTTCGGCGATCGCGCTCACCACCGGCGCGCCGTCCTCGTCCCAGCGCACCGTCATCAGCATCGGCTTGCAGCACACCTGGCAGTCCTCGACGTACTGCTGCACGTCCACCGACGGATCCAGCGCGACATCGATCCACTCGCCGCAGTAAGGGCATTGCAGGTCGACGAACTGATGCGTGCCGGTCATGGGTGGTCCGTGGCGAAGACGAGGAGGCGCTAGCGCACCGGCACGTCGAAGGCGACGCCGGGGCTGGGCTCGGGCTGGAAGGTGTAGTGCCACCATTCCATCGGATAGTTGACGAAGCCGCGCGCGGCCATCGCCTTCAGGAGTTGCTGGCGGTGCCCGCGCTGGGTGGCGTCGATGGCCGGCGTGTCGGTGTGCGCGCTGGGGTCGAAGAAGTCGAAGCCGGTGCCCATGTCCACTGCGCGGCAAGCGCCCTGGCGGCAGTCCAGCAGACCCAGATCGACGGTGGCGCCACGGCTGTGGCCGGAGTGTTCGGCGATGTAGTCGCCGAGCAGCACGCCCTTGTCGAGCTTGGGGTAGTAGCGCGCCTTGGCGACCTGATCCTGCGGATCGCGCGCCCAGGCGACGAAGGCGCGCACCGACCGCTGCGGCCGATAGCAGTCGAACACCTGCAGGCGGTAGCCCTTGGCCTGCAGGTCGCGTTGCACCTGCGCCAAGGCCTTCGCGGCCGGCGCCAGCAGATAGCACTTGGGTGCGTCGTAGCCGGGCACCGGGCGACCGGTGAAGTTGTCGTGGCCGGCGTAGCGGATGTCCATCGCGATGTCCGGCGCCAGCGTGTGCACGTCGACCAGTCCCGCCTGTTCCGGCGTGGTCGCCGGCGAGGTGGTCGGTTCCACCGCGAACGTAGCAGGCACGACGGCGAACGCGAGCGTCAGGCCCACTGCGCGCAGTGCGCCAGCCCGGCGCCCGGGGCGCGACGAAGAAAGGTGGCGGCAGAAGCGGTCATGCGACATGTGTGCAGCATAGGCCATGGCCGCGGCCGCTGTCCTGCCGCGCGCCTGCCACGACGCGCGATGCGAACTGCGCAAGGCAGGGCGGCCAGCAGCGCGTGCCGATGACCGCCCTGCGCGGGGCGACTCAGCGCCCGGGGGCTTGCGCCTGGGTCTGGGTGCGCTGCTGGTCCTGCACCTGCCGTTCCTGGGTCTGGCGCTGGGTCTCGGCCGCCAGTTGCTGCTGGCTCTGCTCCAGCGGCACGGTCGCCGCCTGCTGACGGTCAACATACGCGCGATGCACGTCGTGCGCATTCTCCGGATTGCGCTGCACCGCGATCATGCCGCGGCCATCGGTGCTGGCGACCAGGTCGTCGATGCGCGACATGCCGCTGACCTTGGCCTCGAACGCCAACTGCCCGGCCGCACGCTGCATGGACTCGCGGTCGCCGTAGCCACCGTTGCGCCCCTGCTTTTCCAGCTGCGCGACCGCCTGGTCGAACAGCGGACTGTCGCGCCGCAACTGCTCCACGCCCTGCTGCCGCTGCACGCTGCGGTCGATCGCGCCCAGCGTCTCCGGGCCGGCCTTGCCGTCCACGCCCTTCAGGTGCTGGTCCTGCTGGAACTTCTCCACCGCCGCTTCGGTCTTCGGGCCGTAGGTGCCGATCGCATCCTTGGCCTCCAGGTAGCCGAGCGTGGCCAGTTTCTCCTGCAGGCCTTTCACCGCCTCGCCCTGCGCATTGCGCGCCAGCACGCCGTTGTGCGCGGCCGGCTCGCGATGGCCGTCGTGCGGCTTCGGCGCGGTGTGCCCGTCGCGCTGCTCGCCGGGCTTGGCCACGGTCTTGCCGAGGTCGGCCAGCTTGAGCAGGTCGGCCTTCTCGTTCTCGGCGCGGTTCTCCAGCGAGTCCAGGGTCTTCTGCTTGTGCACGCGCGGGAACAGCTCCTTGACGTGCTCGGCCTTGTAGTCCTGCACCGCGCTGACGATCTCCTTGTCGGAAATCTTGGACAGATCCGCCTGCTTGCCGAACTTCTCTTCCATGGCGCGCAGGAACACGCCGGACCCGCCCGGCTTCTTGTCGCTGCCCGGACCGTACTGGACCGCGGTGCTCCACATCGCGTCCTGCACCGCCGGGCCGCGGTCGGACAGGTCCATGCCCTTGTCCTTGAGCCGGTCGACCAGTTTGTCGAAGTGGGTGCGCTTGATGTAGTCGTGCTGTTCCTGGCCGAAGCCGGGGTCGGTCTTGGCCAGTTCCTTCCACTTGGCGCTGAACGCGTCCGAACCCGGCTTGAGGCCGGCGAAGTCGTCGCTGTACTTGCTGTCCTTGACGAACGCGGCGACGGTGCCGCCGTTGATGACCTTGCCCTCACGGGTCGTCGTCTGCGAGGTCATCTGGTACGAGCCGTAGGACACGCCGCCCGGGTCGTCGACGCCGGAGGACACGGTCGACGCGCCGCGGCCGCCGGTCTCGTAGTGTTTGGAGGTCTGGCCCAGTTCCCAATCCTTGTCGCTCATCGCGTTCTCCTTGGCAGGACGCGCGGCGTGGAAGGCGCCGCGCGTCGGGTTCGATACAGGGGTGGTCAGTGCGCTTCGAGTTCGTCGGCGCGGTGCGCGGTCATTTCCAGCCGGCATTCGGCCGCATCCACGCGCTCGGCCTGGCCGCCGTCCGGATCGGCGACGCACTTTTCGTCGCGCTCGGCGATCCACTTGCGCTGCCGCTCGCGCAGCGCGTGCTGCTCGGCCTCGCTCAGTTTGGCCATCGCCGCCTTGTAGGCGGTGTTGAGGCGCTGGTCCTGGTAGGCGTGTTCGTCGGAAATGCAGTCCAGCATCGCCGGGGTCGCGCCACCGGCGGCGGTGATGCAGGTGTCGTAGGACGGTCGCAGCACGGGCGAATCTCCTGAAGCGGTGGAAGGGGCGGGTGCCGCAGCCGGTGCAGCCGGCGTGGCGGCGCCCGCATCGGCCTGGGTACCGGCATCGTGCGCGGCGGCAGGGGACGCGGCTGCCGCAGCGTCTGCCGCCGGAGCGGCCGGTGCCTGCGTCTGGCTGGGGGTGGAAGACGGCGCGCTGCACGCGGCGGCGGCCACGCACAACAGCAGCAGGGAAGAGCGTTGGAACGCCTTGGCGATGGCCATGGTGGGGTTGCGTCCTTGTCGTTTGCGCGAGCGGGAAGGCGAGGTTCTAATCGATCGTCGTGCACACTGTCCATCGCACGCCGCGATGGCAGGCGATCGTGTTTGGCCGGCGTTGGGCAATGTCGCGCCGGCGCATGCGCGGCGGTCTTGCGCAGCGCTCGACATCGCCACGCACGACCACCGCCGCGCAACGCGCGACGGCGGCCGTTGCCGCGAGACCGATCAGCGCGGCGCCTGAGTCTTCTCGCGCTGCGGATCCGGCTGCTGCTCTTGCGCCTGCCGCTGGGTTTCGGCGGCCAGCTGCTGCTGGCTGCGCTCCAGCGGCACCGCCGCGGCCTGCTGCCTGTCCACGTAGGCACGATTGACGTCGTGCGGATTGTCGGGATTGCGCTGCACGGCGATCAGGCCGCGGCGGTCGCCGCTGAGCACCAGGTCGTCGATGCGGTTCATGCCGCTGACCTTGGCCTCGAACGCGACCTGGCCGGCGGCGCGCTGCATCTCTTCGGCGCTCTTGAAGCCGCCGTTGGGTCCCTGCTTCTGCAGGTGGTCCATGGCCTGCTTGTACAGCGGGTTGTCGGCCAGCGCCGCAGCCTCCGCCTTGGCCTGCGCCGGCTGCTTGGCGATCGCCTCCAGGGTGGCCTTGTCGGCGATGCCGGTCGGCGCCAGGCCCTTCTCGCGTTGCAGGTTGGCGACCACTTCCTTGGTGCGATCGCCGTAGTAGCCGGTGCCGCTGAGCAGCTTGCCCTGGTCGTCCTTGACGCCCAGTTCGATCAGGCGCTGCTGCATCGCCTTGACGTCGGCGCCCTGCTCGCCCGGCTTCAGCGCCGTGCGCGGCTCCTGCGCGCCCTGCGTCTGCGCCTGGGTCTGCTGGCGGTCCTGCAGCAGGTCGCGGCCCTTGGCCAGCGGATCGGAGGCGAACAGCTTGGCGTTCTGATGCGTGGCCAGGTAGTCGTCCAGCGGCATGGTGTTGACGCCCTTGCTGCCGGTGGACTGGCTGACCAGCAGTTCGCCGCTCTTGGGATCGCGCACGACCATCATGATGTGGTCGATGCCCTTCCAGTGCTCGTGTGCGGTCTTGCCCGAATCCACGCCGATGACCATGCCTTCCTTCAGCGCGCCGGGCTTGAACACGTCCTTGCCCTCCAGCAGCACGCCGGAGCTGTCGTAGGCCTTCTTGACGATCTCGCCGGAGCCGGTCATGCCCTGCACCAGCATGTCCTTCTGGGTGAACACGTCGCGACCGGCCTTGCGGTTGATCTCGTTCATCGTCGCGTTCTGCAGCTCGGTGACCCAGCCGGAACAGTCGATGTAGCCCTGCGACAGATGCTTGCCGTCCACGCCGGGGTGGTAGTACTTGCTGCTCTTGACGTTGATCGCGTACTTGACGTCGTCGTGCTTGACGCCCAGGTCGTAGGCGGCGGTCAGCGCGATGCCGTCGTGGCCGCCCTGCTTGCCGCCGGCCGGTGCCGGCGTGCGCGCGGGCGCCTGGGCGGCCTGGCCCTCGGCGATCGGCTTGATGCCCTTTTCCGGGATCGCGATGTGGTCGTACTTGGCTTCCCAGTACTTCACGAAGGCCTTGGCCATGTCCTGGTCGGACAGCTTCTTGAAGTCGGCCAGCGAGGTGCCGGTGTAGGCCTGGAACTGGCGCGCGCCCTGCGCATCCTTTTCGCCGGGGACGTTGTTGAGGATGTTGGCGCGGGTGCCCTTCAGCTCGAAGTGGCCGGTGGCGATCGCGGCCTGGATCGAGCGATAGCCGCCGGCGCCCTGCTGGTGCGCCATGTACATGTCCAGGCCGTCGGGCTGCGCCTTGCCGGACAGGTAGGCGCGGCCGTCGCGCTCGTGCTGGCGGGTCAGGCTGTTGCGGTTGTCCTGGTACATGCGTGCGGCGGCATCGGTGTTGACCACCGCGTCGAGCTCGCGACCGCGGATGCCGTAGGCGCTGGCGGCGCCGGGCGTGAACTGGAACAGGCCCTTGGCGCTGTTGGGACCGCGGCTGGCCTGCTCGTCGAAGCGGCCGCCGGTTTCGATGTAGGCGAAACGCATGAAATCGTCGACCGGAATCTGCCGCTGCCTGGCTTCCCGCTCGATGATGTCGAGATTCTCTGCCTTGCTGGTATCGCGTGCCATCTCGTGTAACTCCTTGAGGTTGAGGTACGGCCATCGCGGCCGCCTGGGTCAACCGAGCTCGTCCATGAGCTTGTTAGTGCGCGGTCAACAGAACGATTGCGTACTGCGGAACATCGGGTGCTGCGTCACCGGCGCGCCGCCGCGCGCCGTGGAGTCATGCGACGGGCGTCGGCTGGTACTGGCCGCTGTCCGGGTCGTAGGCGTACTGCAGGACGTCGCTGCCATCGAGCAGGCGCGCGCGGCCGGGACCGGCGATCGCGGTGCCGTGCAGCGCCACCCGCAGCGCCGGCATGGGCTGGCCGGGCACCGCCTGGAATTCCAGAGCGCCGGTGCTGGACACGTGCGGCACCACGCCGTCCGGGTCGCTGGCCGCTTCGTTGTCCTCGCCGGCCGCCACCGTGCCGCAGTAGACCCAGCTGCGGTAATCGCCGAGGTCGTGCCGGTTCGGATCGAACACGAACATGGCGAAACCGGCTTCGGTGATGCCGTTTTCGAAGCGGGTGGTCGGCACGGCCAGCAGCAACCGGCCATCGCCCAGCGCATGCTGCTGCGGCGCGCGGGTGGTATCGAACGCATCGGCGCGCGCGTAGGCGCCGAAGCTGCCGACGTAACGCTGCGCATGCAGCACCATCCACGGCCGCTCGCCGCCCGGGGTGGTCAGCTGGAAGGTGGCGGCACCGAGCGAGACGCCCTCGCCGGGGTTCGGGAAGGTTTCCGCATCGTCGATGCCGTACCGGCCCGGCGTGGCGTAGCTGAAACCGGTGTAGTACTGCTTGCCGTCCAGCTCGAAATGCCGGCCGCCCCAGAAATTCACCACGGCACCGTTGTCGATCTCGTAGGACACGGCGCCATCGCCGTCCCAGCCGTAGATCAGGTACAGCACGCTGCCCGCATCGGGTGGCACTTCGGGAGCGGCGCGCTTGTTGTCGTTCGACATGTCCAGAACATCCTGTATTCGGTGAAGAAGCCGGAAGAACCCACCTGCACATTCCGATGCGCCCCGCTACCGCGGCCGGCGTGACGCAGGAGGCGCACGACGCGGACGCGGCGCGCTGCACGGAGAGCACACTCCCCGCAGGCGCAGCTTCGGACGGAACAAGGTGACATGCACGCCGGCCCCGAGCAGGGGCGGTGATGGCGGTCGCGCATGGCGAACCGCACGCCGGCAATCCACGCCGGCATTTCGGGCGAGTGCAGCATCCCATGCCGCTCGCGAATGACTCGCCTGATCATCAGGCCCCGTGGGGCGCATCTTAAACCAGGTCCTACGCCCGAAACCACCGCTGCCGCGCGCGCCGCGTCACATCCGCGCGCCGTCCGTTCAGCGGTCCAGCGGCGGGGTGTACTGCTGCTTGGCGGGGTCGTAGGTGTAGGTGACGGTATCGGCCGGGCCCAGCGTGCGCACCTTGCCCGGCCCTTCCACCGCCGTGCCCTGCAGGGCGATCCGCAGCGACGGCACATTGCCGCTGGCCGGCGGCACGAAGCTCAGCGTGCCGGTGCTGGTGGCGCACTTCATGGTGCCCTGGTCGTCGCAGGCGGCGCTGTTGTCCTCGCCGGCGGCGACCGTGCCCAGGTACACCCAGCCCTTGTAGTCGCCCAGGTCGTTCTTGTTCGGGTCGAAGATGAACACCGCGAAGCCGGCACTGGTGATGCCGTCGGCGAAACGGGTGGTCGGCAGCGCCAGCAGCAGGTGGCCATCCTTGGTCTCGGTGCTCTGCGGCTTGCGCTGTTCGTCCAGGGTGTCGGCCTTGCCGTCGGAGCCGAAGTCGCCGGCCCAGCGCTGCGCGTGGAACAGGGTCCAGGCCGGCTTGCCGCCGGCGCTGTCGAGCACGTAGGTGGCCTGGCTGATGCTGACGGTCGCGGCCGGGTCGGGCAGGTCCTGGTCGCCGGCCGGGTCCCCGGGCTTGGCGTACTTGCCGCCGGTGGCATTGGCGAAACCGGTGTAGTACTGCTTGCCGCCGAGGTCGAAGCGATAGCCGTACCAGAAGCTGGCCACCGCGCCGTTGTCGATGGCGTAAGACGCCGAGCCGTCGCCCTTGGCGCCGTAGATGTCGGCCAGCACCTGGCCCGGTGCCGGCACCTCGGCGGCGGCCGGCTGCGCCGCCGCGTTCGTGTCGGCGGGCGCGGCGGATGCGGGCGCGCTCGCCGTCGCCGGGGTCTGCGCCGCGGCCGGCGCATCGGCGGCCTTGTCCTTGCACCCGCCCAACAGCAGGAAGGTTGCCGCCCACAGGGCCGTGGTTCCTCGCCTCATCGCACTGCGTCCTTTGGAGTCCGTTGGCGCGCGATGCTACCAAGAACCGCGGCGACGCCAAGTGACAGGCGTGCACGCCGTCGGGACCGGCACCCAGGCCGCAGCGCCCCGGCTCAGGGCGCGTCCGGCTCCATCGCCGGCACCGGCTGCGGCCGCGCCAGCAGCGGCTGGGTCAGCGCGTACAGGATGCGCAGGTCTTCGGCGTCGAAGGCGCTGGCGTCGTTGCCGCGGTAGTGGTGGTGGAAGGCGCGCAGGGTCGCCGCCCGGTCGTCGACCGGATAGCCGATCAGCGCCAGCGCCTGCCACGGATCGAAGCCGGGGGGCGCCGGCGGCGTGTCGGCGGCCGGCCAGCGGCCGAAGCCGGCCTCGGCCAGTCGCTTCCACGGGAACAGCGGGCCCGGGTCGACCTTGCGCGAGGGCGCGAAGTCCTCGTGGCCGACCACCTGGGTACGCGGGATGCGCAGGCGCGTGCACAGGTCCTCGAGCAGCACCAGCAGGCTGTCGATCTGTTGCGGTGCGAATGGGGTCTTGCCGTCGTTGTCCAGTTCGATGCCGATCGAGGCGGAGTTGATGTCGGTGATGGTGCCCCAGCGCCCGGCGCCGCCGTGCCAGGCGCGGTCCTGGTCGGCGACCAGTTGGTAGCGCGTGCCGTCGCGGCCGATCAGGTAGTGGGCGCTGACCTTGCCCTTGCTGTTGTGCGAGCGCAGCGTGTCCAGGCTCTGCTGCACCGAGTGCTGGTCGGTGTAATGGATGACGATCAGGATCGGCCGGCGCGCGTCGTAGTTCGGCGACGGCACCCAGGTGGCCAGCGGATTGCGCTGCGGCGCGTGCGCGCAGGCCCCGAGCAGCGCCAGCGTGCCCAGCAGCAGCAGCCGGCGCACGGCGGACAGGGACGGCACGGGAACGCGGGTCATGGGCACATCCTGGTCGGGGACGCACAAGCGTACGCAATCGGTGCGGCGGTGGCGTGCAGGCGCACGTCGGCGCTCACCGCCGCGCACTCAGAAGCGGTAGTTGAAGTTGACGTACCACTGCCGGCCGATCGCGCTGTACACCCGCGGGAAGTACGGCCAGGTGGTGTAGGTGTCGTCGCGCGGGTGCAGCGCGTCGAACACGTTGAGCACGCTCAGGCCGATGGTCGCCTTGTCGGTGATCTGCTTGGCGAGGTCGAGGTTCCACACCAGGTAGGGTGCTACCCGGCCGCGCTCGGCGTAGTCGGGCCGCGAGCCGTAGCGGTAGCCGTACACGCTGGCCGACCAGTCGCCGCGGTTCCAGTTCGCACGCCAGTTGCCGCGCGTGCGGAACGCCAGGTAGTCGACGTCGTTCATCACGTCCACCGGGCGCGCGCCGGCGAACTGCGCCACCTCCATCCGCAGCACCCGGGTCAGGCCGCCCTGCAGGCCGAGCGTGCCCCAGGCGCCGAGGTCGAGGTCGTAGCGCAGGCTGGCGTCGATGCCGTCGGTGCGCATCAGCGACTGGTTGATGGGGAAGGTCTTGAACGCGGTGATCTGGCCTTCGCTGGTCAGGTCGGTGCCGGGGCTGCGCGTCACCGCGTCCAGGTAGAAGCGGCAGGCCGCCGAGGCGGTGTCCACCGCGGCGCCGGCGCGGTCGCGGCCGAGCAGGCAGTTGGCGTTGTTCTCCAACAGGGTTTCGCTGGAGATGGCTTCGACCCTGCCCTTGAGTTCGATGCGGTAGTAATCCAGGCTCAGCGACAGCGCCGGCAGCGCATCCCACACCGCGCCGAGCGTGGTCGACTTGCCGGTCTCCTCGCGCAGCAGCGGGTTGGAGGCCTGGGTGGAGAAGGTCTGATACTCGTGCGCGCTCGCGCAGGCCGCCGACAACGGATCCAGACCGTCGCGGCGGCACAGGTATTCGTCGACCACGGTGGGATTGTTGGCGCTGGTGCCGGCGTAGATCCACAGCAGGTCTGGCGCGCGGAAGCTGGTGGCGTGGCTGCCGCGCAGCAGCAGGGTGTCGAACGGGCGCCACTCCAGGCCGGCCTGCCAGGTCGCCGCGCCATCGACCGCGGTGATGTCGTCGTAGGCGTCGTAGCGCGCGGCCAGGGTGGCGCTGAGCCGGCTGGCGATCGGCACGCGCAGTTCCAGGCCGGCGGCGTAGCGCTTGCGCGGACCGCCGCCGGGCGTCTGGGTAAGGTTGTAGATGCGCTCGCTGCCGGTGTAGTCGACGGTGGTGCGCGGATCGGGCTGCAGGTCGTAGGTCTGCCGCGCCGCTTCCAGCACGGTGGCGATCTGCACCATGCCCGCCGGCAACTCGAACAGGTCGCCGCTGACCACGAACTGGGCCTGGTCGGTGGCCGATTCGCCGCGGCTGACCACCTCGGTGGTGAGCTGCTGGTACAACGCCGGGCTGCCGGGCGCGAACAACCGGTCCGGGCGCACGCGGCGGATTTCGGTGCCGTCCGGTCGATAGCCCAGCACCGGCCCGAAGTAGTAATCGCGCACCGCGTTGGTCAGGAAGCGCGGGCGCCGCGTGGTGATGTCGTAGCGCGACAGCGACACGCTGGCATCCCAGTCGAAGCGCCCATCGAAGGCCTTGCCGCGCACGCCGGCGTTGAGGTTCCAGCTGCGCTCGTCGTAGTCGATGGTCTTGATGCCGCCGACCTCGTCCGGCAGGAAGATGCGCTGCGCGGTGACCAGCCCCAGGTCCGGATCGTAGGCGGTGAACGCGCCTTCGCCGATGTAGTAGTGAGTCTGGCTGGAACTCTTGTCCTGCGCGCGGTTGGCCAGCAGTTGCGCGTAGGCGACCACGTCGTGGCCGAGCTCGGCATCGCCGGCCAGGTAGGCCGAGGTCTTGCCGTAGCCGTTCTGCACCGAGCGCCCGGCGTAGTAGTCGAACGCGCCGCAGCGGTTGGGCGCGGCCAGGCTGTCGCTGGTGCGGTACGGACGAAACGCCGGATTGGTCGCGGCGCAGGCCGCGGCCAGCGCCTGCGGCGAGGTCGACAGCGTGCCCGCCTGCGGCCACAGATAGGTGGTGCCGCGGCGCAGATACACGCCGGAGATCGACACGTTGGGCGAGCTGGGATCGGCCTTGTTGGCCGGATGGTCGTCGTAGGAATCCATGAAGTCGCGCTGGCGGGCGACGATGGGTTCGCGGTCCAGCCGCTCGAAGGCGTAGGTGACGCTCCAGCCGTCGCCGCGGCGCCCGCCAGTCCACTGCAGTTGCCCGCTATCGCCGCCGCCGCGGGTGGTGGTGCCGGCACGCACGCGCAGGCTGTCGCCCTGGAAATCGCGCTTGGTGATGATGTTGACCACGCCGGCGACCGCATCGGAACCGTAGATGGCCGAGGCGCCGCCGCTCATCACCTCGATGCGCTCCACCGCCGCCGCGGGGATGCTGCCCAGGCTGACCGCGGTGCCGTTGGCGCCGTAGGGCTGCGGATAATCGGCCATGCGCTTGCCGTTGAGCAGGATCAACTGGTAACCCGGCCCCAGCCCGCGCAGGTTGAGATACTGGCCGTTGGGCGAACTGCCGGTCTGGTCGCTCTCGTTGAAGGTGCTGCCGCTGAACTGGGTCAGCGTGCCCAGCGATTCCCACACCGTGGCGAAGCCCTGCTTGCGGATGTCCTCGGCGGTGATGACGGTGACCGGCGCCGGGCCTTCCACCTGCGCGCGGGCGATGCGCGAGCCGGTGACCAGTACCGCATCGAGATCGCGCGGCGTCGCCGCCTGTTCCTGCGCCGCGGCCGGCAAGGCCCCGACCAGCGTCGCCAGCGACGCCAGCGCCACGCGCACGGACCGCAAGGGAAAAGGACGACGAACGATTCGCATGGGCACGCGGCTCTCCTGCTGGCGCGGGTGGATGGCGCGAACGCCGCGGGCGCGGCCACGGCCGAGCGCCTGTCCCTGGCGTCCACGCACACGGCGATGACCCGTGCGCGGCACGCGGCCATCGTGTTGCGGGTTCCTGCATCTTGCCGAGCGGACGCGGCGCTGCCGTGCGGTGCCTGCACGTTCCCCAGCGCCATCGCCACGCGCCCCCTGTGCAGCCGGGTGTAACACGCGCTCGCAAAACCTGTCAACGCAGCGCCTTGACAGGAAAAAACCGGGAATCGAAGATCCTGGCGTCGGCGTGTAGCACACGCCGACCTTCTTTCCAGACAGTGGGTTCCCATGATCACGATGCGCGGCCTGTGCCTGTTGCTCGCCGCGGCGGCGAGCGGCGCCATCGCCACGGCACGCGCCACCGAGGCCATGCCGCTGCAGGCACAACCGGCGCAGTTGCAGGCCGAACACTGGATCGCGCGGCTGCCGGCGGCGTCGCCGCCGCTGCTGGAGGCGACGCAGCGCGCCGCGTTCAACGCCCGGCTGCTGCGCGACGACACGTCGATGCACGACCTGACGGCGCTGCCGACGCAACTGCCCGCCGCGCAGGTGCGCGCGCAGATCCTGGCGCTGTCGGCGCCACCGACGCGCACGCTCTACGACAGCCAGGGCGGCGTACTGGACGCCGCGCGATTGCAGGCGCTGCAGCGCGCGCTGGCGCTGGACGCGCTGCCGGCGCAGGTGCAGCCGCGTTACGCGCTGGTGGTGCAACGCGCCGACCTGCGGCGCTTCCCGACCGCCGAGCGCGTGTTCAGCGACCGCGCCGATCGCGACATCGACCGCTTCCAGGAATCGGCGCTGTATCCGGGCACTGCAGTGGCGATCCTGCACGCCAGTGCCGATGGCCAGTGGCTGTTCGTGCTGGCGAACAACTACGCTGCCTGGATCGCCCGCGACCGCGTGGCCGAGAGCGACCGCGCCAGCGTGCTGGCGTACGCGCAGCGCACGCCGCGGCTACTGGTCACCGGTGCGCGCGTGGCCACCGTGTTCACCCCGGACCTGCCGGCCGCCTCGCAGGTGGCCCTGGACATGGGCAGCGCGCTGCCGTTGCTGCGCGACTGGCCGCCGCAGAACGTGGTCAACGGCCAGTCGCCGCTGGCCGCCTACGTGGTGCAGCTGCCGCTGCGCGACCGTGACGGACGCCTGCAACTGGCGCCCGCCCTGGTGCCGCGCAGCGCCGACGTCGCCGAGGCGCCGCTGCCGCCCACGCCGCAGATGCTGCTGCAGCAGGCGTTCAAGTTTCTCGGCGAGCGCTACGGCTGGGGCAACAGTTACGACGCGCGCGATTGCAGCGGCTTCGTGGTCGACCTGCACCGCAGCCTCGGCATCGAGCTGCCGCGCAACACCGGCGACCAGGCGCGCAGCCCGGGGCTTGCGTCCGTGCCCTACACCGCCAGCGACCCGCTGCCGCAGCGGCGGCAGGCATTGGCGCAACTGCGCGTCGGCGACCTGGTCTATATCCCCGGCCACGTGATGCTGGTGATCGGCCACGAAGACGGCCAGACCTGGGTAATCCACGACGTGGCCGGCGCCAGCTACCGCAACGCCGCCGGCCAGCTGCAGCGCGTGCGCCTCAACGGCGTGTCGGTGACGCCGCTGGAACCGCTGCTGCTCGGCGACGGCACGCCGTTCATCGACCGCATCACCCGCATCCAGCGCCTGCACGCGCCGACCGCCGAATGAAGATCACCGAGATCCGCCTGGGCATGCTGCGCGTGCCGCTGAAGACCCCGTTCAAGACCGCGCTGCGCACCGTGCAGGCGATCGAGGACGTGGTGGTCATGGTCCACACCGACGATGGCCGGATCGGGCATGGCAGCGCCCCGGCCACGCCGCCGATCACCGGCGACACCCATGGAGCGATCATCGCGGCGATCGAGAGCTGCCTGGCACCGCGCCTGATCGGCGAGGACATCGCCGACCTGCAGCGCCTGCGCGGCCTGATCCAGGGCGCGCTGGAACACAACAGCAGCGCCAAGGCGGCGCTGGAGATCGCCGTGCACGACCTGTGGGCGCAGCAGCACGGCGCACCGCTGTACCGCCTGCTCGGCGGCGGCACGCCGCACCTGACCACCGACCTGACCATCAGCGTGAATGCCGTGGACACGATGGTGGCCGACGCGCTGTCGGCGCTGGCGCGCGGCTTCGTGGCGCTGAAGATCAAGATCGGCACCGATCTGGCCGAGGACATCGCACGGGTCAAGGCGATCCATGCCGCGGTCGGCGATCGCGCGCAACTGCGGCTGGACGCCAACCAGGGCTGGACGCCGAAGCAGGCGGTGCAGGCGATGCACGCACTGGAACATGCCGGGGTCACGCTGGAACTGCTGGAGCAGCCGGTCAAGGCTGGCGACGTGGACGGCCTGCAGTACGTAACCGAGCGCGTGCAGACTCCGGTGATGGCGGACGAAAGCGTGTTCTCGCCGGCGCAGGCGATCGCGCTGCTGCAGCGGCGCGCGGCGGACATCGTCAACATCAAGCTGATCAAGGCCGGCGGCCTGTCCAACGCGCTGCGCATCGCCGACATCGCCGCGGTGTACGGGGTGCCGTGCATGATCGGCTGCATGCTCGAATCGAGCATCGGTGTGGCCGCGGCGGCGCACCTGGCGGTGGCGCGCGCGGACGTCATCACCAAGGTCGACCTGGACGGCCCGTCGCTGGGGGCATTCGATCCGGTGGTGGGCGGGGTGCAGTTCGACGAGGCGCAAATCCGCATCGGCGAGGCGCCGGGATTGGGGATTCGCGAGATCCAGGGGTTGGAACTGTTGCCGCGGTCGGTGTAATGGCGCCGCGCATCGCTGGCTGTCGCAATTGTGGGAGGGACTTCAGTCCCGACTGCTGTCGCAATCGGTCATGGGATGGCTTCACTCGTCGCGACTGAAGGGCACCTCGAACAACCTGCCACGACCTGGAGCCAGGGGTAGCATCTGTCGCAAAGGCACCAGAGCGGCGCCTGATCGTGGTAGTTGGGAGGCTGAGGTGGCCGCTGGGCTACCTCAGCCGATCACGCTGGCACCATGGCCCGCTCCTGTAGCCGTGCCAGCCGCATCACGTTATGGCTGGCGACCTTCAGCCCGATCACCACCTTTGCCCGCGCCAAGCCGATGCAGCGTACGAACTTGCCGCCTTGTTGGGCCAAGCGCGCAAACGGGTGCTCGCCGAACACCCGATCCTTGGCAATTCGACGGTTCCGGCGCTTTGCTGCCTCGCTCAAGGGCTTGCGCGCATGCCCTTGATGTTGGATCGCGGGGCGATAACCACGCCTTTTCAGGTCGGCTTCCCGCGCTGCATCGGCATACCCGCTATCGGCCCATACCGTGCGGCCGGTGTTGTCCGGGTCCAGCACCTGCTCGAAGTGACGGCTGTCGTGCACGTTGGCCGCGCTCACGTCGTAGCGGCGGATGAAGCCCCAGCGACGGTCCGTGCTGGCGTGCAGCTTGTAGCCGTAGAACGCCACCCCATGCTTCCTGGTCCAACG
The DNA here is from genome assembly GCF_009192885.1 of Xanthomonas sp. LMG 12462. Classification (NCBI taxonomy): domain Bacteria; kingdom Pseudomonadati; phylum Pseudomonadota; class Gammaproteobacteria; order Lysobacterales; family Lysobacteraceae; genus Xanthomonas; species Xanthomonas sp. LMG 12462. Next base: position 64,740 of record NZ_NMPP01000077.1, read on the forward strand.
TGCCTGCATATCCTTCTGCGCACGCTTGGCATCGCTCCAGTCCTGGCCGACGTCATCGCCCTGCTTGATCTGCGCGTTCTCTTCGCGCGTGTTGCGCTGGATCGGAGCGCTGACGATGCTGGCGTCGATGATCTGACCGCCGCGGGCAATGAACCCGGCACGTTGCAATTGCTCACCGATCGCCGCGCTGATGTCGCCCATCAGGTCCTTGGTCTTGAGCCGTTCGCGCCACACCCAGATCGTCTTGGCGTCGGGCACCTTGCCGCTGTGTTCCAGTCCGAGGAATTGCTGGAAGCTGCGCCGATCCAGCACCTGGTACTCCAGCGCATCGTCGGAGAGGTTGTACAACTGCTGCAACAGCAGCAGCTTGATCATCACCTGCGTCGGCCAAGCCGGACGGCCACCGCGCTTGCCAGTACCCAAGGACAGCTTGGCGTCTACGGAGTGAGCAATCCCGGCAAAGTCGATATGCCGTGACAGCAGAGCCAGAGGATCGCCGATCTGCTGCCGCTTGGCTTCGCGTTCGTGGCCGGCAAACAGGCTGATCATCGTGGCGTCCTCGGCGTGTTCTCCAGACCAATGATGCCAAAGGCGGGGTTTTTAGAGGTGCCCTGAAGTCGCTCCCACAGGAGCTTGCGGGAAGCCTGCCGGGTGCACGGTGGTAGGGACTTCAGTCCCGACTGCTGTCGCAATCGGTTATTGGATGGCTTCACTCGTCGCGACCGAAGTCGCTCCCACAGGGGCTTGCGGGGAACCCATCGAGTGCACTGTGGGAGGGACTTCAGTCCCGACGCATCGCGCCATCGGAACGCATAGCACTTCGCTCGCCTCGGCTGCATGGCAGCCGACGCCTAGAGGAGGCCAATGCGCCGCCCGCCAACTCCGCAGGCGGCGCAGTGTCACTAGACCACGGCCTTTCAGCCACCATAGGGATCGACCGTGCGAATGCTCCCGTCCGGCTCGACGTGCAGCGGCGTGCACTTGACCGAGCGCAGGTGGGTCACGCCGCCGGACAACAGGGCGTCGTGGTAGAACAGGTACCAGCGCCCCTGAAACGCGCAGACGGAGTGGTGCGTGGTCCAGCCCACTACCGGCTTCAACAGCACGCCGCGATAGGTGAACGGGCCATACGGACTGTCGCCGATGGCATAGCACAGCAGATGCGTATCGCCGGTGGAATACGACAGGTAATACCGGCCCTGATCCTTGTGCAGCCACGGTCCCTCGAAGAAGCGGCGCGCGTGGTCGTCGGCGCGCAGCGGCTGACCGTGTTCATCGAGGATGACGATTTCGCGTGTGCGCTCCGCCAGCTGGGTCATGCCCGCGTCCAGCCGGGCGATGCGCGGGCCCAGTGCCGGCGCATCGCCCTCAGGCTCGACGTGCGTCGCATCGAAGCGGTCGTCGCGGTACTTCTGCAACTGCCCGCCCCAGATGCCGCCGAAGCACAGGTAGTGCGCGCCGTCGTCGTCCTCGAACACGGCCGGGTCGATCGAATAGGTGCCCGCGATCGGCTCGGGTTCGGCGGCGAACGGGCCTTCCGGACGATCGGCTACCGCCACGCCGATGCGGAACAGGCCGTGCGCGTCCTTGGCGGGGAAGTACAGGTAATAGCGACCGTCGCGGCTGGCCGCGTCCGGCGCCCACATCTGCCGGCTGGCCCAGGGCACGTCGCGCACATGCAGGGCGACGCCGCAGTCGGTGGCCGCTCCGTCGGGCGTGTCCATACGCAGCACGTGGTAGTCCTCCATGCCGAAGTGGCCGCCGTCGTCGTCGAACGGCGCACCGCTGTCGATGTCGTGCGACGGATAGATGTACAGGCGCCCCTCGAATACATGGGCCGACGGATCGGCCGTGTAGATGTGCGTCACCAGCGGTTGCGCGATGGCATGCGCCGCGAGGTGGCCGAGGTCGCTGAGTTCACCCACCTCGCTGCCCTGGCGTCGCGCCTGCAGGTCGTGTTCGATGCGATGTTCCATGCGCTTGTCGATCCGGTAGAAGCACAGCAGCGCCACCGCCACCAGGAACGGGAGGGCGCTGTAGACGCTCACGGTCAGGCGGATGCCGTCCACCACCGCCTGCGGCTGCTGCGGCGCGCCCGCCTGGTAGCCGTGGTGCGCGAGGATGCCGGCGACCAGCGCGCCGCCGATGCTGAGTCCGATCTTCAGCCCACACAGCATCGCCGAGAAGATGATCGCGGTGGCGCGGCGATGGTTTTTCCACTCGGAGTAGTCGGCGACGTCGGCGATCATCGCCCACAGCAAGGGGATGGTGATGCCGTAGCAGAAGCCGTGCAGCATGAAGGCGCCGAAGGCCACGCCGATCGCGGTGGGCGGAAACATGTAGAACGCCAGCAGGAACACGGTGGAAACCAGCAACGCGCCACCGAAGGCATCGCGCTTGCCGAAGCGGTCGGCCAGGCGCCGGGAGAAGCAGATGCCCAGGATCATGCACAGGATGCCGCAGGCGTTGAACAGGCTGAACGCCGAGGTCGCCGCATCCTGCGGCCAGGTGAAGCCGGACAGTCCCCAGCCGCCGAGCAGCGCATTCACACCGCCGATGAAGCCGTTGAAGCCGGAGGCGTCGAGAAAGCCCGCCAGCGCGGCCTCGCTGAGGTAGTACTGGAAGTAGTAGATGTAGGTGCCGCCCTTCAGCGCCAGGTTGACGAAGACCAGCACGGTCAGCGCCAGCATCACCTTCCACGGCCGGTTGTGCAGCAGGTCGGACAGGTCCTGCAGCACGCCAGCGCTCTGTTCCTTGGCCGGGACGATGCGCTCGCGGGTGGTGGCGAAAGTGATCAGGAAGAACAGCGTGCCCACCACCGCGAACACCGTCATCAGGCGCTCGAAGCCGCGCACGTTGTCGCCGTCGCCCAGGATCAGCACCAGCGGCAACAGCAACACCTGGATGATGAACTGCGCGATCATCACCGCCACGAAGCGGTAGGCCGACAGGCTGTTGCGCTGGGCCATGTTGCCGGTGAGCACGCCGCTGAGCGCCGAATACGGCAGGTTGTTGGCCGCGTACACCAGCATCAGCAGGCCATAGGTGGTCAACGCGTAGACGACCTTGCCGCGCGCGCCGAGCTCCGGCGTGCTGAAGGCCAGCAGCGACAGCACGCCGAACGGGATCGCCGTCCACAGGATCCAGGGCCGGAACTTGCCCCAGCGGGTGGCCGTGCGATCGGCGGCGATGCCGATCAGCGGGGTGAACACGAACGCGCCGAGCAGGCCGATCACGAAGATGATCGTCGCCGCCGTGGCGGCCGGCAATCGATACACGTCCGTGTAGAAGAACGCCAGGTAGGTGATCAGCGTCTGGAAGATCAGGTTCGCCGCCAGGTCGCCCAGGCTGTAGCCCAGCTTCTCCCGCACCGACAGCACGTGCACGGCGGTCTCCGCACTGCGGGGCTCAGTCACGGCGCGCCTCCACGGTGAAACGCGCACGCACGCGGGCATCGGCGCTTGAACCGCCGATCCGTACTTCGTAGCTTCCTGCCGGCACGACGTAGGTGCCGCGCGCATCGTCGTACTGGCGCAGCGCCTGCTGCGCGTCCAGTTCGAACGTCAGGGTCCGCCGTTCGCCCGGGGCCAGGCGCACGCGCTGGAAGCCGCGCAGTGCCTGCTGCGCATCGCCGGGCGCGGCCGCCAGCCGCCGCACGTACAGCTGCGCGACTTCGTCGCCGGCGCACTTGCCGGTATTGGCCACCTCCACCTGCACCTTGAGGCGTCCGTCGTCGGCGATGCGCGGCGCATCCACGCGCAGCTTGCCGTAGTCGAAGCGCGTATACGACAGCCCGTGGCCGAACGGATACAGCGGGGTGCCGCGGAAGTAGCGGTAGGTGCGGCCTTCCATCGCGTAGTCGTCGAACGCGGGCAGCGCCTGATCCGCCCGGTAGAACGTCACCGGCAAGCGGCCGGCAGGGTTGACCTCGCCGAACAGCGCCTGGCCCACCGCGGTGCCGCCGCGCTGCCCCGGATACCAGCTCATCAGGATCGCCGGCAGATGCGCCTGCGCCCAGTCCACCGCCAGCGCCGAGCCGCCGGTCAGCACCATCACCACCGGCTTGCCGGTGGCGTGCAGCGCTTCCAGCAGGGCGCGCTGCGGCGCCGGCAGGCGCAGGTCGGTGCGGTCGCCGCCGGCGAAGCCCGGGTAGTCCACCTTCATCTCTTCGCCCTCGACATCGCCGGTCAGCCCGCCGACGAACACCACCACATCCGCGTTGCGCGCCGCATCCAGCGCCTCGTCGAACGGCGGCTTCGCCCCGGGCATGCGCCAGCCCAGGCGCACGCTCGCGTCGCGCTCGGCGTCGTAGTACTCCAGCTTCACCGCATAGGCGCGGCCCGCCTGCAGGTCCAGGTCCACGCCGTCGGCGCGCATGCGGTCGCTGTCGGTCCAGTGATCCAGCACCAGCTTGCCGTCGACATAGAGGCGGAAGCCGTCGTCGGCGGCCGCCTCGATCCGGTAGCGGCCCGAGACCGGCGGCAGCAGCTGGCCACTCCAGCGGATGCTGAAATGATCGTTGGGAATGCCCTGCCCCGGCCCCGCTTCGCCGCGGGCCAGCAGGTTGTCGGTCGGCGAGCCGCGGTCCCAGCGGAAGCCGATCTGCGCGTCGGTGCGAACCAGCGCCGGCGTCCCCGATAGATCGGGCGTGCGGAAATATTCGCCGCGCAGGCCGCGTTCCGGCGAGTCCGCCGAGGGCCGAAGATACGCCGCCTCGATCAGCGGCGTGGCGCTCGGATCGTCGCGCCCTTCGACCAGATCCACACCGCGCGCATAGCGCACCTCGATGCCCTTGGCCGCGTCGCGGATGCCCTGCAGGATCGTCACCGGCGCCGCCGGCGTACCGAAGTAGTTGCCGAGCAAGGCCATGGTGTCGTCGGCGGTCGGGCCGACCACGGCGATGCGCTTGAGCGTGCGCGACAGCGGCAGCACGCCATCGTTCTTCAACAGCACCAGCGATTCCTGCGCGGCCTGCAGGGCCAGCGCATCGTGCGCGGGTGCCTGGTTCACCGACGCCGGAATCCGCGCCCAGCGCACGCGCTCGGGCGTGTCGAACATGCCCAGCCGCATGCGCGCGGCGAACAGGCGCGTCACCGCATCGTCGATCTCCGCTTCGCCGATCAGGCCCTGGCGTACCGCGGCCGGCAGCGTGGCGTACTCCTGGCCGCACTCCAGTTCGGTGCCGTTCCTGACTGCCAGCGCCGCGGCGGCCTCGCGACTGGGCGCCAGATGGTGATGCTTCCAGATATCGACGATGGCCCAGCAGTCCGACACCACGTAGCCCTCGAAGCCCCAGTCGCGGCGCAGTACGTCGCGCAGCAGGAACTGGCTGGCGCTGGCGGACTCGCCGTATACGCGGTTGTAGGCGCCCATCACCGCGTCCACCTTGCCCTCCTTTACCAACGCCTCGAACGCCGGCAGGTAGGTGTCGTAGAGGTCGCGCTTGCTGGGGCGGGCGTCGAAGTGGTGACGGTCGGCCTCCGGGCCGCTGTGCACGGCGAAATGCTTGGCGGTGGCATCGAGCTTGCGGTACACCGGGTCGTCGCCCTGCAGCCCCTGCACGAAGGCCACGCCCATGCGCGCGGTGAGGTAGGGATCCTCGCCGTAGGTTTCCTGGCCACGGCCCCAGCGCGGGTCGCGAAAGATGTTGATGTTCGGCGACCAGAAGGTCAGCCCCTGGTAACGGCCATGCGCGCCTTCGCGCAGGAACTGGTGGTGCTTGGCGCGCGCCTCATCGCTGATGGTGGTGGCCACCTGCCCCATCAACGGCACGTCGAAGGTGGCGGCCAGCCCGATGGCCTGCGGAAACACGGTGGCCTGCCCGGCCCGCGCCACGCCGTGCAGCGCTTCGTTCCACCAGTCGTAGGCCGGCACGCCCAGGCGCTCGATCGCCGGCGCGGCGTTCTGCATCTGCGCCGCTTTTTCCTCCAGCGTCATCTGCGCGACCAGCGCCGCCGCCCGGGCCTCGAAGCTGGCCGAGGTATCCTGCCACGGCTTGGCGTCGACGGCGTCGGCGGCATGGCCCACGCCGGCCAGCGCGATGGCGGCGCACAGGGCCAGCGTGCGGAACAGGCGGCCACGAACACCGCTGCGAAAGGAAGACCTGCGCGTCATCATCGTTTGCTCCTGGAGGCACGCTCGTCGCGCGCGAAAGGACCGAGCAGGGCGCCCACGAAGCCGCCTGCCCGATCCGTACTCAACACGGTTCCGTCGACGTCGTCGGCGAGGGTCTGCCAGCCCTGCCCCGTGCCGGTGTCGAACGCGAACGCATACGTGCCGGCGTCGCCGGCGATCTTCAGACGCAGCGACGTGGATGCGTCCAGTTCGCGGCTGGCCAGTGTTTTGGTGGCGCCCTTGCCCGCGCGCGCTTCAAGGAAGACCGCCACGCGATCGCGGCCCACGCGGCGCACGCCAAGGAAGTACCACCAGTCCTCGTTCTGGAACGCCGCAAGCCCTGCCGCCACGCCCGCCGCCGGCCGCGTCAGTGCGGTGCTGGCTTCGAACCGCAGGTGCTGCTGGCGGCGCCCCAGGAACGCAGGATTGCGCAAGGTGTCCAGGTTCTCCGGCAACGGATGCACCGCCAGACTTCCCGGACGCGTGCGCAGGTCCGCCCAGTCCTGCCTGGGCACGCGCACGCGCAACCAGCCGCGGCCGAGCGTCGGCGCATCGAACTCATCGCGCTCGACGAAGTTGCCGGTGGACGGCGCCTGCGACGCCTCGCCCTGCATCCACGACGGCGCCTTGACCGCATAGGGAATGGCCTGCCCGGCCGGCAGGATCACCGGCCAGCCGTCGCGCCACTGCACCGGCAGCAGGTAGGTCTCGCGGCCGGTGTTGTAGTGGCGCACGTCGTAGGTGCGGCTGGCCAGGAACACCGCCCACCAGGAACCGTCCGGCCCTTCCACCAGGTCCGCATGCCCGGCATTGGCGATCGGCAGCGGCCGAGCGTCGGGCAGGTCGCGCTGGGTGAGGATGGGATTGCCCGCATACGGCTGGTAAGGGCCCCAGACCTCGCGGCTGCGCAGCACCACCTGCGAGTGCTGCGGCCCGGTGCCGCCCTCGGCGTCGGACAGGTAGTACCAGCCGTCGCGTCGATACAGGTGCGGCCCTTCGATCCAGATCGGATTCTTTGCCGGCTCGACGCCGCCGTCGATCAGCACCTTGCGCGGCCCGACCGGGGTGAAGGTCGCCAGGTCGAGCTGCTGCATCCAGATCGCGCGGTGGCCGTCGTAGCGCGCCGGGCCGGGCGGCGCGTCGTTGTTGAGCAGGTAGACGCGGCCGTCGGCATCGAAGAACAGCGACGGATCGATGCCGCCGATGCCCGGCAGCCAGTGCGGGTCCGACCAGGGGCCGGCGGGATCGCGCGCGGTGGCGATGAAGTTGCCGCCGCTGTCCACGGCGGTGGTGACCACGTAGAACACCCCGTCGTGGTAGGAAATGGCCGGCGCGAAGATGCCGCGCGACACGCTCAGGCCATCGAAATCCAATTGCGTCGGCCGGTCGATCACGTTGCCGATCTGTTTCCAGTGCACCAGATCCACGCTCTCGAACACCGGGATGCCCGGGAAGTAGGTGAAGCTGGAATTGACCAGATAGAACCGCCCGTTCGCGCGGACGATGCTCGGGTCGGCGTGGAAGCCGGCCAGGATCGGGTTGCGGTAATGCCCGGCCGGCAACGGCGCCTCGAAGGCTGCGTCGTGCCCGGCGTAGTCGAACCAGTCGAAGTAGACCGGCGGTGCGGGCGCGGCCCACAGCGGCTGCAGCGCAGCGGACAACAGCAGGACGGCCGTGGCGAGCAACGGGCGCATCAGTGAACTCCTTCGGACAGTGCGAGTTCGAATGGTCCTGCCGGCGCACCGGAACGGTCGCGCAGCGTGCAGATCGGGCCATCGGCCCAGCAGTAGCGCACGCGCGCAGCGGCGACGGCCTGGGGACTGCGCAGGACGACGGCGCGCCCGTCCAGCGCGGCATCGGCATAGGTACAGCGCTGCGCCTGGGCATCGCAGAGCTCGAAGCCGATGGGGCCGCTCGCCCCGGTCGTGACCAGGCTGCCGTCGACGTCGTCGAACACGATGCGCACTCCGCCCTGCGTGCGCGTTGCCGTGCGGGGGATCGGGCCGGACGGCGCCAGCGCGCGTTCGCCGTAGACCACGTGGCGCGCCGCCCGCGCCAGGCGCCGTCCCAGTTCCTGCTTGTTCGGCGGATGGATGTCGTAGGCATCGCCGATGTCGATGGCCACCGCGATGCCGCTGTGCGGGTCTTCGGCCGCCACGCGGCGCTGCGCCTCGCGCACCTGCGCCCAGCCGCTCTCCACCGGGGCCTGCGGCGGCAGGCCATAGCCGGCGAGCTGCACCACCAGCAGCGGCATCTTTGCACCGAATTGCCGGCGCCAGTCGTCGCGCAAGCCACGCAACCGCATCGCATAGGCCGCGCCGTCGCCGGTGTTGGATTCGCCTTGGTACCACAGCATGCCGCGCAGCCCGTAACGCCCCAGCGGCGCGATCATGCCGTTGTACAGCGTCGACATGCCGGAGGCCGCATGCCACGGCGCCAGCGGCGGTGACTGCGGATCGGGCGCGACCCGGTACTGCCAATGCCGATCCAGGACGATGCGCGTGCCATCGGCCAATTCGACGGCATGCGCACTGGCGGGGCCTGCCAGTCCGCCCTCGCCGTAGGTGTCCAGCACGTTGACGACCACCGTGTTGCTGCCCGCCTTCAACAGGCCGGGCGCAAGCGCATACCGGCGTGGATCGCTCGGCGCGTTCTGGCTGCCCACGGCCACGCCGTTCACCCAGGTCACATCGGTTTCGTCGACCGGCCCCAGCACCAGCCGTGCGCCCTGCGCCGCCTGCGCGGCGGTCAGGGTGACCTGCGTGCGGTACCAGACCATGCCGTTGTAGTCGGCGAGCGCGGGCACGCCCCAGCGCTCCCATGCGCCGAGTGCCGCCGGCGCGTCCTGCCACCCGGTGCGGCCCGCACCGGGCTGCCATGGCGTATCGCCCGGCGTGGCACCAGCGCGCGTGGTCCACCAATGCTGCCAGTGCCGGCCCCAGCGTGCGCTCGCGGCGACGGGGTCGGTGGCGTACAGCGCCAGCACGTCCAGCGCCTCGTCCATGCCGCCCTGCGCACGCAGCGCCTCGGCGCTGGTCCAGGCCTCGATCCGCGCACCGCCCCAGGCCGCCTGGATCAGCCCCATCGGCACCTTGACCGTCTTCTGCAGCTCCCGCGCGAAGTAGAAGCACGCGGCCGAAAATTCCCGCACCGTGTCCGGTGCCGCGGGTTGCCATGCGACCGCAGCAGGGAACGCATCCTGCGACGCGACCGCCGCGGCCTTGGGCACGGTGAACAGACGGATGCTGGGCTCGGCGGCCGCGGCCAGTTCGCGGCTCGCATCCAGCGCGCGCCACACCGGCAGCTCCATGTTCGACTGCCCGGAACACAGCCACACATCGCCCACCAGCACATCGCGCACGACCTGGCGCGCCTGTCCCGCGCGCACCGTCATGTCGTAAGGACCGCCCGCGGCGACCGGCTTGAACGTGGCATGCCAGCGGCCGCCGGCATCGGCACGTGCGCTGACCGACTGGCGGGCGAAGGTCACCGACACCGTGGCACCCGGCGCGGCGTTCCCCCACACCGGCATCGGCCGGTCGCGCTGCAGCACGGCGTGATCCTGAAACAGCGCATGCAACAGCGGCGGCACCGCGTCTTGCGCCACGCAGGGCGTGGCGCTGCACCCCAAGGCCGCCGCCAGCAACCAGCCCGTCCACGTGGTCGGCTTCATCGTCCATCTCCCGGTGCGGAGGGAAACTGCAGGGCCTGGTACCAGGCCAACGGGTGCGGTGGCGCGGCTTCGCCCGCGGGCAACGGCCGTCCGCTGACCGACTGGAAGTACGCCACGCTGGCATCGCGCCACCACTGCGCCTCGCGCAACTGGATGCGCAGGAACGCCGCCACCTGCGCGTGCCGCTCGGCGTCCACCTTGCCGCGCAGCCCATCCCAGGTGGCCTGCATGGTCTGCACCTGGCGCACGCCCAGCGCATAGCGGCCGACCAGTTCGTCCCACAACGGTCGTCCGGAGGCCATGCGGTGGTCCCACGGCACGTGGTGGAACCACAGCAGCAGCGACTCGGGCACCCGCGCCGGGTCGCCATACACGGCCGCCACGTCCGGCGCGTACTGGCTCACCGCATTGCTGCCATGCGCAGTGCGATCGAAACCGATGCCATCGCGATCGGCGCGGTGGTAGTACACCGCGGTCCAGTCCGCGCGCGGGCCGCCGTCCACCCAGGGGCCGGGACCGTAGTGGTGGCCGCGCGCCATCAGGTGGTGCAGGCCCAGCGGGGTCATGTAGTTCACCGCGGCCTCGCGCGAGCCCATCATCATCCCGACGATGGGCTGCACCACCTCCGGTGCCGGCGAGAACGTCATCGCCACCCAGTCCGAGGCGATGGCGCGGGCGGATTGGTGCGGATTCCAGGCGAGACGACCGAAGGCGTACCAGTTGGCCTGGTCGAAGTGCGAGCCGCTCCAGGTGCGGTCGTTGCCGATGTTGGCGACGCCGGCGATGCCGGTCAGGGCGTGGCCTTCCAATGTGCCATCCACCACGTCCGCCACCGTGGATCCCGCGCCGCGGGCATGGGTGTCGGCCTGTAGCACGTCCTCGTACAGCGGCCCCAGGTACACCAGGTGCGTGGCGAAGCCGAGATACTCCTTGGTGATCTGGAATTCCAGCATCAGCGGCGTGCGCGGCATGGCGCCGAACAGCGGATGGAAGGGCTCGCGCGGCTGGAAGTCGATGGGCCCGTTCTTGACCTGCACGATCACGTTCGGGCGGAAGGCGCCGTCGAGGCCGACGAACTCGGTGTAGGCCTGCATGGCGCGGTCCACCGGCACGTCGTGGGCGTAGACGAAGGCCCGCCACATCACCACGCCGCCGTGCGGCGCCAGCGCATCGGCCAGCAGGTTGGCGCCGTCGGCGTGCGAACGGCCATAGTCCTGCGGGCCGGGCTGACCTTCCGAATTGGCCTTGACCAGGAAGCCGCCGAAATCCGGAATGCGCGCGTAGATCTCGTCGGCCTTGTCGCGCCACCAGCGCTGCACGGCCGGGTCGCGCGGATCGGCGGTGTTCAATCCCCCCAGTTCGATGGGCGCGCTGAAGCGTGCGCTCAGGTAGACGCGGATGCCGTAGGGCCGGAACACGTCCGCCAGCGCCGCCGCCTTGTCGAGATAGGCCGGCGCCAGGCTCTGCGCGTTGGCATTGACGTTGTTGAGCACGGTGCCGTTGATGCCGACCGAGGCGTTGGCGCGCGCGTAGTCGGTGTAACGCGGGTCGCGCCATTCCGGCAGGCTCTGCCAATCCCACAACGAGCGGCCGGCATAGCCGCGCTCGACATGGCCGTCCAGGTCGTCCCAATGGTCGAGCACGCGCAACTGGATCCGTGGCGACTCGCGCACCGCGAGCGCTTCGAGCGATGCGCCGGTCTGTAGCAAGCGCAGCAGATGGAACACGCCATACAGCACGCCGATGTCGCGGCGTGCAGCCACCAGCACCACCGCGTGCCCGTCGATGCGGGTGCGCTTGAGCAGGTAACCCTCCTCGCCCAACGACGCGATCTCCTCGCGGAACGGCGCGAGCGCTGGCGACGACTGCGGCGTGCCCAGCACCACCGCGTGATCGCCGCTTGCGGCCGCACGCGTCGCCGGGGCACGCCCCAGCAGGCCGGTGAGGCCACGCACCAGCTCGTCGCGCGCCACCCGCTGCGTCGGCGTCCGCGCCGGCGCCACCACCTCGTCCAGGCGCGTGTCGCCATCCGCACGTGCGGCGCCTTGCGAGAGCAGGTAACGCAGCCACAGCGCTGCGCCGTCCTCCGCGCGCAGGCTGCCCGCGCAGACCATCAGCACCATGGCAGCGCATGCCATCCACTGACACCGCATGACATGCGGACGGCGCCCAAGCGCCGCCAGCAAACCTTGTAAGCTGACGGCGTACCCGCGGCGCGGCAGCGTCAGGAACAACAAAGGGAACGCGTTTTGGACAAGCCGAAGAAAGCGGTCCGCCGCAAGACCAGCGGGGTGACGATCGACGAGGTGGCGGCCTTGGCCGGGGTTTCGCCGATGACGGTGTCGCGCGCGATCAACCAGGGCAAGGTGCGCGATGCCACCCGCGAGCGCGTGATGCGCGCGGTGCGCGAGCTGGGCTACACGCCCAACCTGGCCGCCAGTTCGCTGGCCGCCGCGCAGCACACCCGCATCGCCCTGATCTACACCAATCCCAGCGGCGCCTACCTGCGCGAGCTGCTGGTCGGCCTGCTGCGCGTCGCCTCCAACGCCGCCATCCAGTTGGTCATCCACTACTGGGAAGACCTGGACCCCGATGCCGAGCGCAAGGCCGCGCGTGCCCTGGGCGGGCGCGTGGATGGCGTGATCCTGCCGCCGCCGTTGTGCGAATCGCAGGCGGCGGTGAGCGAACTGGTGAAGGCCGGCATCCCGGTGATCGCGATCGCCGCCGGGCGCCTCAGCGACGCGATCTCCTGCGTGCGCATCGACGACTTCCATGCCGGCAAGGAGATGGCCGAACACCTGATCCAGCACGGCCACCGGCGCATCGGCTTCATCCGTGGGCGCCAGGACCTCAGCGCCAGTGCGCGGCGCTACGAGGGCTTCGTCACCGCGCTGCAGGAGGCCGGGCTGAAGGTCGAACCCGGCCTGGTCCAGCAGGGCGACTACACCTACCGCTCGGGGTTGGCCGCCGCCGAAAAGCTGCTGTCGCAGCGGCGGCCGCCGACCGCGATCTTCGCCAGCAACGACGACATGGGCGCGGCGGCGATCTCCGTGGCGCACCGGCGCGGCCTGGAAGTGCCGCGCGACCTGTCGGTGGTCGGCTTCGACGACACCTCGGCCGCCACCACCGTGTGGCCGGAGCTCACCACCATCCACCAACCGATCGCCTCGATGGCCGATGCCGCCATCGACATCCTGCTGCGCAGCATCCGCCGCAAGCGCGACGACACACGCATGTCCAGCGACCACGTGGTCCCGCACCGGCTGGTGCTGCGCGGTTCGGTCGCCGGCCCACCCAAGGGGCGCTGACGCAGGACGCAGGCTCACGCGCTCGGGCATGCGACAGTGCTCTCCGCTTCGTTCAATGCGCCGAGCGCGACCCGCGACACCGACAGCGTCATCGCGCCCGCCGTGGTCAATGCCCACGGACGATCCAGCTTGCTCAGATCCGCGCCGGCCGCCGCCAGGCACTTGAGCGGCACGCCCACGCGCTTCCACTGGCCGACAGGCAGGGCGGTCAGCGTCGGCCCGATCGCCACCCGCGCCGCGCAGCCGCTGCCGCAGCCGACCGCCAGCCACGCCTCGGCCTGCGGGGCGGCATCCACGCGCAGCGTGGTCACCAGCATCAGGTCGCCGTTGCTCTCGCGCTGCAGGTCCAGCGGCGTATGCGACTGCAGTGCGACCACCGCCTCACGCCCGCCCGACCAGGCGAGGCGGCGGCCATCCTCCTGCGCAAGGTGGTCCACGCCGGTGACCTTGAGCAGCGCGCCATCGAGCGATTCCGGCACGCGGGTGATGGTCACGCCCTGTCCATTGGCCCCTTCCAGGCGCAAGGCCATGCCCGGGCCGGCCGCGCCGCGGGCGAAGAACACGCCGGCCGCAGCTTCGTTACCGGTGAGGCCGGAGACTTCCGGCAACCTGGCCAGGTTGCCGTTGTCGGCATAGCGCAGGCCGTAGCCGAAGGCGAACAGCGGGTCGTAGCCCTTCTGCCCCACGTTGTTGGCGTATTGCGTCGCCGTGCGCGGCCAACTGAAGCTCAGCGTGCCCTTGAAGTCGTGCTGCACGCCGCCCTGCGCAGTGCGCAGCAACACGTCGGCGATACCCGCACCTTCCGAGCCCGGCAGCCACGCCGCCACGAAGGCATCGGCCGCGTTGAGTTCGCGGTTGACCCACAGCGGTCGCCCGCTGAGAAACACTGCGACCACCGGAATGCCGTCGGCCTTGAGCCGCTTGATCAGCGCCAGGTCGGTGTCGTCGCCCGGCTTGTAGGCCAGGGTCGGCCGATCGCCCTGGAACTCCGCATAGGGATTCTCGCCGAACACCACCACCGCGACGTCCGGCCTGGTCGTGTACGTGCCGTCGACCGCCAGCACGGCCTCGCCGCCTGCGGCCTTGGCCTGCTGCGCGAAACCTTCGTAGATGGTGTCCGCATTCGGGAAGTCCTTGCGGGTGGTGCCGGTGCCCTGCCAGTTCAGCGTCCAGCCGCCGGCCTGCTTGCCGACGTCATTGGCGCCGTCGCCGGCCACCAGGATGCGCTGCTTCGGCGACAGCGGCAGCAGACCGCCCTGGTTCTTCAACAGCACCAGCGACTCGCGCACCGCCTGCCGTGCCACCGCGCGATGCGCCGGCGCGCCGATCAGCGCGAACTGCCCACCGACCGCGCGCGCCGACGGCTTGCCCGCCTCGAACAGACCCAGCCGCATCTTGACCCGCAGGATCCGGCGTACCGCATCGTCAAGGCGCTGTTGCGAGATGGTGCCGTTCTTCGCCGCCGCCAGCGTGGTGGTGTAGAAGCCCTTCCAACTGTCCGAGGCCATGGCCATGTCCAGGCCGGCGTTGATGGTGGCCGGGCAATCGGTGGGCGTGCAGCCCTTGACCTGCCCGTGACCGTTCCAGTCGCCGACCACGAAGCCGCCGAAGTGCATGCGCCCCTTCAGCGCATCTGTCAGGTACGTCTTGTGGCCGTGCATCTTTTCGCCGTTGACGCTGTTGAACGAGGCCATCGCGGTCTGCGCACCGGCGGCGATGGCCGGCGGATAGCCGGCGGCATGGATGCGCACCAGCTCGGCTTCGCCGATTTTGGTGTCGCCCTGGTCCCGGCCGTCGGTGGTGCCGCCATCGCCCAGGAAATGCTTGACCGAGGCGATCACATGGCGGCCATCGAGGAAGTCCGGCGTTCCCACCTTGCCCTGCAGCCCTTCGACCATCGCGCCGGCGTAGCTGGCCACCACCTCGGGCGATTCGGAATAGCCCTCGTAGGTGCGCCCCCAGCGATCGTCCTGCGGCACCGCCACGGTCGGCGCGAAGGTCCACTCCATGCCGGTGGCGCGGGTTTCCAGCGCGGTGATTTCGCCGATCCGGCGCAGCAGCGCCGGGTTGCGGGTCGCGCCCAGGCCGATGTTGTGCGGGAACAGCGTGGCGCCGACGATGTTGCTCTGCCCGTGCACGGCATCGATGCCGAACAGCACCGGAATCGCCTTGCCGCCGTGCGAGGTGTCCATCGACGCCGCATAGAACGCATCGGCCAGCGCCAGCCATTCGGCCGGTGCGGCATCGTAGCGGCCGCCGGGATCGGAATTGCCGCCGGCCAGGATCGACCCCAACCGATAGGTGCGCACATCCTCCGGGGTGAGGCTGCCGATGTCGCCCTGCACCAGTTGGCCGACCTTCTCCTCCACCGTCATGGTGGCGATCAGCGCGGTGAGGCGCTGTTCCAGCGCGGGATCCTCGGGCAGCGGCCAGGTCACGTTGGGCCAGGGGCTGGCCTCCGCCGCGGCAGGCGCCGCGGCCTGGACGTCGCCCTTGCACACGGCAAGCGCGAGCAGCAGCCCGGCCAGCAGCGCGCCGGTGTTGCGTGTGGAATGGGTGTCGGTCACGGCGCTCTCCTTGCCGCCGCGCTCAGCGCAGCAGGTGCTGGTTGATCAGGTTCTCGTAGCGCTCCTGGCGGCCACTGATCTGCCGCGGCTCGCCGCCCTTCGCGCCCAATGCGGCGAGTTCAGCGAGGCCGAGCGCGCCGCGGGCGAAGTCCTGGCCGGCGCCGCTGTCGAAGCTGGCATAGCGCTCCTGGCGCCACTGTTCCCAGGGCGAGTCGGTGAGCAGCGCGTGGGCCACTTCCAGCCCGCGGGCGAAGGCATCCATGCCGCCGATGTGGGCAATGAACAGATCCTCGAGCTCGGTGGACTCGCGGCGCACCTTGGCGTCGAAGTTCAGGCCGCCCTCCAGGCCGCCCTGGCGCAGCACCACCAGCATGGCGCCGACCGTGTCGTACAGATCGGTCGGAAACTGGTCGGTATCCCAGCCGTTCTGCGCGTTGCCGCGGTTGGCGTCGATGCTGCCCAGCAGGCCGTGGTCGGAAGCGACCTGCAGGTCGTGTTCGAAGGTGTGGCCGGACAGCGTGGCGTGGTTGGCCTCGATGTTGAGCTTGAAGTCCTTGTCCAGCCCATGCTGCTTCAGGAAACCCGCGACCGTCGCGCTGTCGAAGTCGTACTGGTGCTTCATCGGCTCCATCGGCTTGGGCTCGATCAGGAAGTTGCCCTTCAGGCCGATGCTGCGGCCGTAGTCGCGCGCCATGGTGAGGAAGCGCGCGAAGTGGTCGAGCTCGCGTTTCATCTGCGTGTTGACCAGCGAGGCGTAGCCTTCGCGGCCGCCCCAGAACACGTAGTGCTCGCCACCCAGTTCCACCGTCGCCTCCAGCGCCGCCTTCACCTGCACGGCGGCGCGCGCCACCACGGCGAAATCGGGATTGGTCGCGGCACCGTTCATGTAGCGCGGATGCGAGAACAAATTGGCCGTGCCCCACAGCAGCTTCATGCCGGTCGCGTCCTGGCGCGCCTTGGCCAGGCCGACCATGTGCTTGAGGTTCTTCTCGTACTGCGCGGCATCGTCGGCGTCCGGCGCCAGGTCGATGTCGTGGAAGCACCAGTACGGCACGCCGAGCTTGGTGAAGAACTCGAACGCCGCATCCACCTTCGCCTCGGCGCTGGCCAGCGGCGCACCGACCTCCCAGGGGAAGTGGCGCGTGCCCGGGCCGAACGGATCCTGCCCGGCGTTGCAGAAGGTGTGCCAGTAGCAGACGGCAAAGCGCAGATGGTCCTGCATGGTCTTGCCGCCGACGACCTTGTTGGCGTCATAGACCTTGAAGGCCAGCGGGTTGTCCGAGCCGCGGCCTTCGAAGGGGATGCGGCCGATGCCGGGGAAGTATTCCTTGGCGCCGATGAAAGGCTGGGTGTGCATGGTGCGGGTTCCTGTCGTGGTGGGAGGGCGTGCGAAACGGGCAATCAGCCGCGGAACAGCAGCAGGCAGGTGTCGAGATGGCGCAGGAAGCGCGCATAGGCCGCGGCATAGGCCTGGGTGCGCGCCGGATCCGGACGGGCGGACAGCTGCGGATCGACCGCCACATGCTGTTGCGCGATGTCGGCGATGGAAGCGGCATCGCCGCGTGCCAGGCCCACGGCCCACAGCGCCTGCAAGGCCGCACCGAACGCCGCGCCTTCCAGCTGCGCGGGCACGTCCACCGGCAGGCCGAACACATCGGCCACCAGCTGCCGCCACGCGCCGCTGTTGCTGCCGCCGCCGGTCAGCACGATGCGCTCGAACTGCATGCCGGCACGCACGAACGCGTCGAAGCCGTACTTCAGGCTGTAGGTCGCCCCTTCCATCGCCGCGCGATAGAGGTGGGCCGGGGTCATGTTGTGCGTGTCCAGGCCCGCCAGCAGGCCCTTGCCCAACGGCAGGTCCGGCGTGCGCTCGCCGTTGAGGAACGGCAGCATCACCAGGCCGTCGGCGCCGGGCGCGGTGGCGTGCAGGTGCGCATCGCCGTCGCGTGTGCTGAAGCCGAACGCGGCGGCGACCTGTTCGGTCGCCACGGTGCAGTTCATCGTGCAGATCAGCGGCAGCCAGCCGCCGGTCGACGAGCAGAACGCGGCCCACGCACCGTCCGGGTCGACCACCGGCGTGTCGGAGTAGGCGAACAGGGTGCCCGAGGTGCCCAGGCTCATCGCCAGGCGGCCGGGCACGACGCAGCCGGTGCCGATGGCCGCCATCATGTTGTCGCCGCCGCCGACGGCGACCTTGAGCGTCCTCGGCAGGCCGAACAGGCTGGCCGCGGCGGGGGCGATGTCGAACAAGGCATCCGGCGCGGCGAAACGCGGCAGGCAATCCGCCAGATCGCGCTGCGGATCGGTGGCGCGCAGCAGATCGGTCGACCAGGTGCGCGTGCGCACGTCCAGCCAGCCCGTGCCCGAGGCGTCGCCGTACTCGCAGAAGCGCTGGCCGGTCAGCACGAAGTTGAGGTAGTCGTGCGGCAGCAGGATCGTGGCGAGCCGCGCATAGGCCTCGGGCCGGTGCGTCTTGGTCCACGGCAGCTTGGACGCGGTGTAACCGGCCAGGATCGGATTGCCCGCCAGCGCGATGGTGTGCGCCGCGCCGCCGACCGCGTCCATGATCTGCACGCACTCGGCCGAGGTGCTGGTGTCGCACCACAGCTTGGCCGGCGCCAGCACCTCGCCTGCCGCATCGACCGGCACGAAGCCATGCTGCTGGCCCGAGACCGCCAGCGCGGCGAGGCGCGAGCGCAGCGCAGGATCGATGGCCCGGAAGCAGGCCTGCAGGGCCGCGACCCAGTCGGCCGGGTTTTGTTCACGGCTGCCATCGGCGGCGGAATGCAACTCCAGCGGCGCGCTGCTGCTGGCCACGACGCTGCGCCCGACCGGGTCGTAGACCACGACCTTCAGGCTCTGCGTTCCCGCATCGATTCCGGCTACCAGTTCCCGTTCTTCCACGTCGTACCGCCTTTTCGTTAGCGCTATCATTTTTGGACGACAGCGTATGTGCCGTTACGCCAGGGAAACGCTCCGTTGCCAGACCTCGGGCGACGCCTTGCAGTAGCGTTCGATGAACTCCGCCTGCGACGGCATCGCCGCGCTGGCCTGCTGCAGCGGCTGCCGGATCCGCGTCAGCAGCGTGCGCAGGTCGGCATCGCCGATGGCGGCGGCCAGCGGATGCGGCGGTCCCGGCTGGATGCCCTGCCCCAGCAACACGCTGGTCCAGGAGTCCACGCGGAACAGTTCGCCCGGGTCCTGCCAGGCGTGCGCCCGCTCGCGCCAGGCGCGCAGCCGGATCGCCAGCGACTCCGGCAGCGCCATCTCGCGGCACGCCTTCCACATCGGCTCGTCGCGCTGGGTGGCGTGGTAGTGCAGGATGATGAAATCGCGCACGTGCTCCATCTCCTGGCGGCTGACCGTGTTGTACAGCTCCACCAGCGCCGGGCTGATGCCGTCGTGTGGAAACAGCTGGATCAGGCGCACCACCGCACTGATGGTCAGGTGGATGCTGGTCGATTCCAGCGGCTCGATGAAGCCGCTGGCCAGGCCCAGCGCCACCACGTTCCTGTTCCAGGCTTGCAGCCTGCGCCCGCTGCGGAACGGCACCAGCCACGGATCGCGCAGCGGCGGGCCGTCGACGTCGCGCAGCAGCTTGGCGTGCGCCTCGTCGTCGGACATGTGCCGACTGGAGAACACCAAGCCGCAGCCGACCCGGTGCTGGAGCGCGATATGCCAGCGCCACCCGGCCTCGTGCGCGATGGCACGGGTATACGGCACCGGCGGCGCGACCGCCTCGGTCTGCACCGCCACGGCGCGATCGCTGGGCAACCACTCGCGCCAGTCCTCGTAACCGGTGTGCAGGGTCTGTTCGGTCAGCAGGCCGCGGAAGCCGGTGCAGTCGATGAACAGGTCGCCCTCGATGAGCTGCCCGTCTTCCAGCAGCAGCGACGCGACCGAGCCGTCGTGCGCATGCTGTCGCACCTCGCGGATCTGTCCCTCGACCCGGCGCAGGCCGTACCCTTCGGCCTTCTTGCGCAGGAACTTCGCGTAGAGCGCGGCGTCGAAGTGATAGGCGTAGTTGACCTGCGGCTGGGTCTCCAGCGAGAACCGGTCCGCACGCGAGGCCACGCTCTCCAGGCAGAAATCGCCCAGGTCCGACGGCATGCCGCGGCGCAGGCTGTCCAGCCAGAAATGATGGAACGGCGTGGCCCAGGTGCCCTGCCCGATCGTGCCGAACGGATGGATGAAGCGATCGCCGGGGCGGCGCCAGTGTTCGAACGAGATCGACAGCTTGAACGTGCCGGCGACGGCGCGCAGGAACTCCTGTTCGTCGATCTGCAGAAAGCGGTGGAAGGTGCGGATCGGCGGCACGGTCGACTCGCCGACGCCCACGGTGCCGATCTGCTCGGACTCCACCAGGGTGATGTCCAGGCGATCGCGGAACTGGTGGGCCAGCGCGCAGCCGGCCAGCCAGCCCGCGGTGCCGCCGCCGGCGATGACGACCTTGCGGATGCGTCCGTCCGTGGTGTTGGCTAGGTTCACGACAAGATCCCCATCAGCGATTCAGCCGCGCCAGCAACTGCGCGCGCGTGCGGCGCGCCCGTGCCTCGTCGAACGGCGCCAGTTCGCCCCGGGCGGCTTCGGGCAGGTGCTGCCCTGCGCGTTCGCCGGGGCCGAACACGTAGTAATCGAAGAGCTTGGTCCAGGCCTGCTTCTCGCGTACCGGCAGATCGCGCAGCGCCCACATCGCATGCTGCAGCGCCGTCAGCGGCGAGGGCAGGAACGCCGGCGCACTGCGCCACCAGTAATTCACCAGCACATTGAACGGCGCCAGGCTGCGCACGTGGTGCCACCACATGCTGGGGATGAACAGCGCATCGCCCGGCTCCAGCTCGACGTGCCGTGCGCTGGCCAGCGCATCACGGAAACGCGGATAACGCGCGAAGTCGGGGCGGTCGACATCCACCACGCTGACCACCTGGCCGCCAGGCGTCGGCTCCAGCGGCCCCGGATACAGGTTGTCGATCTGCTCGGGCGGAAACAGGGTGACGCGGCGCCGGCCCACCGCACAGCAGGCCAGGTTGTCCGGCGTATCGAAATGGCAGGAGGCGGTCACGCGGTTGCCGATCCAGATGCTCGCCAGCGCATCGATGCCCTGACCGGCCAGGCCGGCGTCGTTGGCCTGGGCGAAGCCGGGCAGCGCCCGCGCGATCGGCAGCGACGCGACATAGTAGGTGGGCGGCCGCGGATCCTCGAAGGTCGCGGCGATCGCCTCCAGCACCTGCGTGAGCGTTCCGCGGCGGACCTCGAAATTCAACTGGGTGAAATCGGCGTTGTAGAACGGGCGTCCTTCGATCCCGGGCTCGCCGAAGGAATACGGAACGGGCACGCCCGTCTCGAAGCTGCGCAGGTAGGCCATTGCGTCCTGCGTGGAGCGCAGCCCGGCCTGCACCAGCCCCCAATCGCGCACGATGCCGCGCAACACCACCGGCTCCCCCGCCGCCACCAGGTCCTGCAGTGGCAGCGCAGTGGGCTGCACGCCTTCCAGTGTCCGCATGGCTGCGCCGTCCGGCACGCTCAGTTCCTGCCTGCCGCGCCGGCGGCATCCTGCAGGCGCAGGCGCCGCTGCTTCTCGGCGATCAGGCGGCGCATGTTGTGCAGCGAGGCCAGCATCAGGTACGCGCCTTCCAGATAGCCGGCGCGGTTGAGCGCGGCCAGCGCGGCGCCGTCCAGTTGGGCCAGGCGCTCACGGTCGATCGCGTGCAGGCCGTTCACGCCGACGCGGTGCTGCGCATCGAGCTGCACGTCGAGCGCCACCGGCTGGATCAAGCCGTGTGCATCGAGCGCGGCAAACATCTCCGCGCCGAATGCATGGCCTTCGTGGATGCCGCGCAGCACGCCGGCGATGTAGTCGAGATAGGGCGTGTTGCCGCCCTGCGGCAGAAACACCGGCTCGCCCTGCATCGCCGTCACCCGCGGATGCTCCATGTCCACGTGCAGCACCGCGTCCTGGGTCAGCACGCCATCGATGCGCTGCTCCTGGAAGCCGATCAGGAACGGCCCCTTGGCCGCCGCCCCGGGGAGATAGGAGGCCATCCAGCGCCGGTCCTGCAGGAACAGGTTTTCGTGCTGCTCGAAGCCCAGCAGCGCCACCGACTGCCAGGCGCCGTCCGTCGGATCCTTGCGCAGGAAGATCGGATACTCCCGCTGCAGCTCGGCGTACTCGCTGGGGTAGGCCGGCAGCATGCCCACCGCGTCACCGAACTCCGGACCGAAGTCGGTGGCCACGCGCAGGTCGCGATGGGCGATGTTGTTGAGCATTTCGTAACGCGGCATGGTGGTGCGCACTCCCCTCTGGAGTCCGGCACGGGGCGCCGCCGCAATCGCAGCGGCGCCCGTGGCGACATGCGAAGAGAACCTCTCCGCCTTGTTCAGAACTTATAGCGAACGCCCAGCATATAACGCGGGCTCTGGTCGGCCAGCTTCACGATCATCTTCGAGGTACGCGAGCGCCAGCGCACGTCCTCGCCGGTCAGGTTGATCGCTTCCAGGCCGAACGACCAGTGATCGTTCAACGTGTAGTTCACGCTGAGATCCCACTGCTCGTAAGGCTCCACATAGTACGGATTGCGGCTGGTGCCCTGGTTGGCCAGGATCAGGTACTGGTCGCGCCAGTTCCAGGCCAGGCGCACCGACCACCCATACTTCTCGTACATCAGCACCGCGTTGGCGGTGTCGCTCAGGCCGGTGAGCGCGAACTGGTCGATGCCCGGGTCGCCACCGTTGTCGTAACCGACGTCGCCCTTGACGATGGTGTAGTTGGCGAGGATGCCGAACCCGGTGTCGCCGAGGAAGTACTGCCCGCCGAGCTCCCAGCCGTGCAGCTTGGCCTGGTTCTGGTTGATCGGACGGTTGACGTTGAACTCGTACAGCGGATCGTCGGCCTCGCCGTAGAGATCGTAGGCCGCTTCGGTCGCCAGCACCTGCGCGCCGGTGCCGTTGTAGGCGGCCAGGCCGGCCGGGTTGTTGCGCAGCAGGGCCAGCGCGGTGAACAGCGAGGTGTCGTTGGCCGAGCAGGCCGCCGCATTGGCCGGGCCGACCTGGGCGAGGCAGGCACCGCTGGTGAGGAACGCCAGCGCCGACTTCGCGTCCGGACCCGAGGTGGGATCGCGCAGGCCGTACAGATTCTCCTGCACGACGGTGTTGCCGATGAAGTTGTTGACCGACTTGTTCCAGTACGTCACCGACAGATAGCTCGCATCGGCGAAGTACCACTCCAGCGCCAGGTCGAGGTTGTCGGACTCCAGCGGCTTCAGTGCAGGATTCTGCGCGTTGCCGCTGGCCCGCGAGGACGGATCGATCAGCACCGAGCCGAACGGCTGCTGTGCCCCGGCACCGGCATACAGGTTGCCGATCGGCGCGCGCGCGATGCTCTTGCCGAAGGAGACGCGGCCTTTCAGCGTATCGGTGAGGTCGATGCTGAAATCCAGGTTGGGCAGGATGTAGCTGTACGTGGTCTTCTCGCTGAACGGCTGCTGCTCGTTGGACAGCACCACGCGGAAGTCGTTGTTGGACTGCCACTGGATCGCCTCGGGCGTGGCGATGATCGAGGTCGACACCACGTCGGTGGTTTCGTAGCGCACGCCAAGCCGGGTATTGGTGCGCCGACCGGCCAGCTCGCCATCCAGTTCCACTTGGAAGTACGCCGAGCGGGTCTTTTCCTCCACGAAGTTGTCGGCGGCGCGCTGCGGGCTCACGCCCAGGCCGACGCCGTACTGGCTGGCCGCCCATTCCGCCAGCCGGCCGGCATCGCCGCGCCATGCCGGCCAACTCGTCCCGCCGTAGTCATGGAACAGGCCGATGATGTTGACCGGCTGCATCAGGTTCATCAGGCCGCCAGCGGTATCCCGATCGACGTTGGCCACGCCCCAGTCGCCCAGGGTGGAATACGCCTCGGCCGCCTGGATGCGGTGCGTGGTCGACTTGTTGGTATCCACGCCGAACTGGAAGCGGCCCTGGTCGAAGCTCCATTCCCCGTCGACGCGCGCCTGCTTGATCTGGCTGATCTGGCTCTGCGAATTGACCCGCAGCACCTGCGAACCGATCTCGCCGGGCACGAAGCCCGGATTGACCACGCCATTGGCCTTGGCCGCGGCAGCGGCGTCGCTCGGATACCAGACCTGGGTGCCGATCGGCAGGCCATTGTTGAAGTTCAGCTCCTGCACCCAGGAGCCGCCGCAGTGCGGCCCGGTCGTGCAGTTGTTGGTGCCGGCGATGCTCATGAACAGCGAGCCGCCGCCGGTCAACGGATCATTGGGGCGGCTTTCGTTCTTCGAGTCGTGCGCGTCGAAGCTCAGCTTGAGCCGGTCGGTCACGTTCCACACCGCATTCAGACCGAGCGAGCCCAGCTTGTACTTCTGCATGCTGCGCTGCTGCTCGAGGCCGAAATCCTTGGTGCCGGCGATCTCGCGGATGTAGGTCGGCACGGCCACCGCGCCGCTGGTATCGAACGTCACATCGGTGTAGTTGCTGTTCTGCAGCCACATGCCCTGCTCGCCACGATTCTCGGTGATCTCGTTGGTCGAGTAGGTGTAGTCCAGGGTCAGGGTCAGGCTGTCGGTGGGTGCGAACTGCAGCACCGCCTGGCCGTTGACGCGCTCGCGTTCGAACTCGGAGAACGCGTAGCGCAGGTCGTTCGGGCGGGCATACAGCGCGCCGATCTGCGGCGCATTGACCACGGTCGGATTGCCGGGCATCGAGCCCGTCCACGGCTGCACGTTCCAATAGTTCTCGGTGGCCTGCACCGAGCCGCCCTTGCGCTTCTGGTAGCTCGCGCTCACGCCGACGCCGAAGGTCTTGTCCGGATTGCTGTAGCTGAAGATGCCCGACAGTTCCGGGGTGATGTCGTTGTCGAACGGCTGGCTGCGGTCGGAGACGGCCTTGGCGCCGGCACTGGCGACGATGCCCTGGTGGTCGAACGGGCGCGCGGTCAGGATGTTGATGGTGGCGCCGATGCCGCCGCTGGGCATGTTGGCCTGGCTGGTCTTGTAGACCTCGATGCCATTGATCGCTTCGGCAGCCAGCTGGGCGAAGTTGAAGGCACGGGTGCCGCCGTCGACGCCGCCGATGGCGACCTGGCCGGCAGCGCCGAACGCATCGGCGCCCGGCATCTGCCGCCCGTTGAGCGTCACCATGTTGAACTGCGGGCCGAAGCCGCGCGCGGTGACCTGCGCGCCTTCGCCATCGCGCCGTTCGATGGAGATGCCGGTGATGCGCTGCAGCGACTCGGCCAGGTTGGTATCGGGGAACTTGCCGATGTCTTCGGCACTGATGGCATCCACCACGCCCGCGGCGTCGCGCTTGATGTCCATCGCCTGGCTGAGGCTGTTGCGCAGGCCGGTGACCTGGACCGTGTCCAGCTGCGTCGGGCTGCTCTGCGCCTGTTGCTCTGCCGCCGGCGCGGGGGTCGACGCGTCCTGTGCGAATGCGGGATTGATGACCAGGACGCCACCGACGAAGGTGAACATGGCCCTGGATTTGAACTTCGCCAGCGTGCGGCTCATGGACGAGCCCCCAGGTCTGGGCTACGACGAAACATAGAAGCGCTCATGACTCTCCCCTCTGACATGCGATCGATGGATGTACCGCCCCTCCCCTAAGAGGCACGCACGGGCGATGCCCGTCTTCCACGCCGAACATCGCAGCGCGCTCTGCGGTCGCTGCGACTCAAAACTCCGTTTCAGGATTGCCAGACGACGCGCGATAAAGGCTCCCCCCGAGCCCGACTGCCGCTGATTGATAGCGCTATCATCGCGTCACGGCGCAGACTACGCACCCGGGACATCGCTTGTCATCATGCGTCGCAACAAAGGACGGCATTCCTTGAAGAACACCCCCAAAACGACGCGTCGAAGAGGGAACGCCATCACCATCGACGACGTCGCGGCGCATGCGGGCGTCTCGCCGATGACCGTCTCGCGCGTCACCCACGGTCACGCCGGCGTGCGCGAGAGCACGCGCGAGCGGGTGATGCGCAGCGTGCGCGCACTGGACTACCGGCCCAACCCGGCCGCCAGCGCGCTCGCCGCCGCGCAGCACACCTGCATCGCGTTGATCTACACCAACCCCAGCTCCAGCTATCTGCGCGAACTGCTGGTCGGCGCGCTGCGCGGTTCGACCCGCGTGGCGGCGCAACTGGTGATCGCCACGTGGGACGGACTGGGTCCGCGGGCACGCCGCGAGGCCGCACGCACGCTCTGCAGCAGCGTGGCCGGCGTGATTCTCCCCGCGCCCTTGTGCGAATCGAAAGCCATCGTCGCCGTGTTCGTCGACGCCGGGATTCCCGTCGTCTCCATTGCGTCGAGCCGGTTCAGCGACAGGCTGTCCTGTGTGCACATCGACGACCGCCGTGCCAGCCATGACATGGTCTCGCACCTGATCGCGCACGGGCATACGCGCATCGGCTACATCACCGGCGACCCGAACCAGACCGCCAGTGCGCACCGCTGGCAGGGTTACCGCGATGCCCTGGCGGATGCGGGCATCGACTACGACGCCGCGCTCGTGCAGCCGGGCGACTTCACTTATCGCGCCGGGCTAGAGGCCGCCGAGCGACTGTTGGCGTTGCGGGCACGCCCCAGTGCGATTTTCGCGAGCAACGACGACATGGCCTCGGCGGTGGTGTCGGTGGCACATCGTCGCCGCCTGAAGGTGCCGGAGGATCTGTCGGTGGTGGGATTCGACGACACGTCGGCGTCGACGATGGTGTGGCCGGAGCTGACCACCATCCATCAGCCGGTGGCGGACATGACCGATGCGGCCATCGATCTGTTGTTGCGGGAGATCCGGCAGGCGGCTGGTTCCGAGCGCGCCTATGTCGATCATGTGGTACCGCATCGATTGGTCGCGCGTGATTCGGTCTCGCGACAACTGTTGGATCGCTAGCGTCATCGCGCAGAGTGGGGACTGGAAGGACGACGCCGAGGAATTGCTTCTTCTCACGCGTTACACACACTTGTAGAGGGGCCAGCAAGGTGCCCAGCGCCGAAGGGTGTGTCGTGCAGGACAGCGAGGGTCTGCCCGCCGACTTCCGGGACATCGAGGGGCCGGACTTGCCCAAGCTAGTCGAACGACTAAAGGAACAGGGAGACCTTAGTGACGACGAACAAAGCCTTCGACGCTTTCACGGAAGTCGAGGATGAACTGAGGGTAGAAGTCTTCCGCCAGAGCTACATCGGCGCCTTCAATAGCTGGGCGAAACTGGCCGAGCTTTTAGTTGAAGAGGTCGACCTACTCGACGGCGTCCCGGATAAAATGGTTCGTAGCTTTGATTACGATCGTACGGAAGTGATATACGTATAAGCAGCGATGCATGAAGTTCAGAGCATTACCTCTGGGAGCGCTGAAGTGCCAGATATCGCCCGAATACATCTCGCACTCGCTCCCTTGCCTTCTTAACACGCTTTTCGGCGTCCCGGAGCAACCTGTATTCGGTCTCATGGAGTGTACCGCGGGCTGCAGCAGGTGAAATCCCGGCTAACGAAGAGGCACGCGACTTGATCATCCATGCTTCTCCCTCAATTCTACTCATGAAGCGAGCGACATCGTCGTCGAAAAGAAATGGCGCCTCTATTAAGCAATCCTCAAAAGCGTCCTTTACACCTGCAGGAATATCTGTATAGGGTCTTTCCGGCCGATTCTCATTAGCATGAGCAATTATTCCGGTTCGGTGATATATCTCCGAAATCATGCAATCAAGCATCGCCACAGTCGCTTTATACACGCGCAAGCGACGGTCGTAAGAGTCGAGGCGAAGTTTGACATCATTCGTGTGCCACTGGGCAATCGCAACGGCAACGCCAAGCGCAGCGACACCAGGCCCGAGGCTCGCCTTCAAAATTTCCACTACAGCACGCACGTCAATCTGACCGCCACCAAGCATCTTCGCTCTCCAAAGCACGGCGTTTGATGCAAGAGCATACATGATTGAGAATTTAGAAACTCAGGGCTAATACTTCGTTTCGAGCACCTCGCCGATCCAGCCTCCAACACTTCCTTCTACAACAGCGACACGCGGGGCACTGTGAGCAAACGGTAGGAAAGCAACCACCACTGTGGCGTCAAGCATTTGGCGAGCGCATCCTCAACAAGGAAGACAGCCGTTAGCAATTCTTCTATGACTAGACCAGAGCGATTGCTAAGGCAGCGGATTTTCCTAGAAATAAAGAAATCGGGTGCTTTCAGAACCCCCACGGACTATCCGGCTTATCGCAGCGGTAGAAATTGGTCTCACCCAGAAGGACGTGTGGTTTTTCCCGAATTATTTTCCACGCGTAATCGCTAATGTTGTAAGCAAAGCCCTCTGTCAGCGTGCCGGTGCGAGAAGCGAGGTAGATCACGCCAATCGCTGCCAGTCCAGCTACAACGCCATCTTGATGCCGAAGGAAGTTGGAGCGCGTGTTCTTCGCGAAGTAGTATCGGAGGATCTGCTTCTCCGGCTCTGTCAGCTTCTGGAGGCGCTCAACTATCGCAGTGCGTTCTTGCTTGGTTTCCCATGCCAGCCTAAGACGCCGCCATAGCCAAAGCAGTGCCGATAACGCGGTGAGCACTGCACACACAGCAAACACCAGGCCGACCCAGCTTCTGTAGGCAACGATCCAGTCTGATAGACCAAGTTTTTTGTGGACAGTGGTGGGCAAGAATAGCGCCCCGCCGGCTAGCACCATCCCCGCGAAGAGATAGCGCGGGCCGAGCTTCAGCACGTCCGCAATGCCCTTGATCCACTCCATCTTTCGCCCCTGTCGCACCTGGGTTAATCATATAGCGCCAGGCTTTGCACCGAACGCCAACACAATACACGCATCATACAAACCACAGAACCGCAAAGCATGGCCTTCAGGGGTCGTGACTGCTTGACCACGTCATCCTACGAACTTACTGCGGGGGTGGGTGAGTGTCTGACTATAGACGTGCTAGGTCTTTTGCTGTTGCTGTTGCTCTGGCTTTTGACTTACCGGGTTCCCTTCCGAAGCGGCGAACCAGGCGGGAAAAACCCGAAGGGCGGCGTACATGGATGTACGCCGTCCGCGGCAGGGGCAGGATGCCCCTTCCGCGGATCCCGTCTGGTTCGCGGACCCGGAGCGCGCAGCGCGGAGGGCGCGTAGGCAGGGCGCGCTTTCTTTTGGTTACCTTTTCTTTGCGCGAGCAAAGAAAAGTAACTCGCCCGCAAGGGCGAAAGCCTTTAAAGCTTTTGCTGTTGCTACCGCTGTTGATTGAGATTTTTCTATCGGACGAGAAGATCTGTAGGAGCAGCTTCAGCCGCGACAGGCACGATGGCCTCTCGCTGTCGCGGCTAAAGCCGCTCCTACAGTTCAGCCATGGCGGCAGCATCTTCAGGAGCAAAGCTTTCGCCTTGCGGCGAGTTACTTTTCTTTGCTTGTGCAAAGAAAAGTAACCAAAAGAAAGCACACCCTGCCTCGCGCCCTGCGCGCTAACGCGCTCCGGGTCCGCGTCCAGCCCGGGGATCCGCGGAAGGGGCATCCTGCCCCTGCCGCGGACGGCGTACATCCATGTACGCCGCCCCTTCGGTGTTTTTCCCCGCGCTGGCCGCCGCTTCGGAAGGGAACCCGGCAAGTCAAAAGCCGGAGCAACGGCAACGGCAACGGCAACGGCAACGGCAACGGCAACGGCAACGGCAACGAGCATCTTGCTCGGTGCGGAAACAAGCAATCGAAAAAATCAGACCGACGGCGACGCGTTGCCAACGCCTAGTTCCCCGCCACCCACCGCATCGGCCAAGTCGTCGACAAGATCGCCGCACCAGCGCACGCCATCCGCCTCGCAACTGCGCTACCTTGCACCCAAGGCGTGCCCTCGCGCCCAAGCCGCCCCCGGAGATCACATGCCCCTGCTCCATCGGTCCCCTACCGCGCCACAACACACCAGCCGCCACCGCGCCTGGCGCATCGGCCTCGCCCTGCTGTGCGCCCTGATCGCCGCGCCCGGCATGGCCGCCGACACCGCCGTGCCGGCCCTGCAGCGCGCGCAGCAACTGATCTTGGTGCTGGCACCGGACTGGGACAGCCCGCAGGGCACGTTGCAGGCGTTCGAGCGCGACGCGAAAGGCTGGCGCGCGCAGGGCAAGGCCTTCGACGTGAGCCTCGGCCGCCACGGCAGCGCCTGGGGCCTGGGCCTGCATCCGGCACAAGACGACGGCCCGCAGAAACGCGAAGGCGATGGCCGCAGCCCGGCCGGCGTGTTCACCATCGGCGAAGCCTTCGGCTATGCGTCGCGCATCGACAGCGCCATGCCCTACCAGGCGATGCAGCAGAGCAACTACTGCATCGATGTGCCCGGATCGCCGCTGTACAACCAGATCGTTGATGCCGACAAGGTCGGCAGCGCCGCGGTGGCCGGGTCCACCGAACCGATGCGCCTGGACCTGCAACACGCCGGCGACCAGCGCTACCGCGAAGGCTTCGTGATCCAGCACAACGCGCAGGCCACGCCGGGCGCCGGCAGCTGCATCTTCGCCCACCTGTGGCGCGCGCCCGGCGCGCCCACCGCCGGCTGCACCGCGATGCAGCCGGCCGACATGCAGCGGCTGCTGGCGTGGTTGCGGCCGTCCGCCGCGCCGCTGTTCGTGCTGCTGCCGCGTGATGCCTACCGGCGCCTGCAGGCCGAGTGGGCGCTGCCGGCCGTGGAGCCGGCGTCGTGAGCCAGGCGCCCGCACCCGGGCTGGTCCGCGCGGTCAGCCGCTGGCAGATCGTCGGGTTGTCGATCAACGACGTGATCGGCAGCGGCATCTACCTGCTGCCCGCGGCCACCGCCGCCCTGCTCGGGCCGTTGAGCCTGTGGGCGGTGTTGCTGGCCGGTGTGGCGGTGGCGCTGCTGGTGCTGTGCTACGCGCAGGCGGCCAGTTACTTCGACGAACCCGGCGGCAGCTATCTGTATGCGCGCGAGGCGTTCGGCCGTTTCGCCGGCTTCGAGATCGGCTGGATGATCTGGCTGACCCGGATCAGTTCGGCAGCGGCGCTGAGCAACGGGCTGGCCGATGCGGTGGTGCGCTTCTGGCCGGCCGCGGCCGGGGGCGGCGCGCGCCTGGCCATCGTGATCGGCTCGCTCGGCCTGCTCACCGCGATCAACGTGATCGGGGTGAAGTCGGCCGCGCGCACCGGCGTGGCGCTGGTGATCGGCAAGCTGGTACCGCTGCTGCTGTTCGTGGCGATCGGCGTGTTCTACGTGGACTGGTCGTGGGCGTTCTCGGGCAAGACCCCGGACCCGCGCGATGTCGGCAACCTCGGCGAGGCCGCGTTGCTGCTGCTGTTCGCCTACGCCGGCTTCGAGAACATCCCGGCCGCCGCGGGCGAGTACCGCAATCCGCGCCGCGACGTGCCGTTCGCGCTGATCACCATGATCGTCACCGTCACCCTGATCTACGCCGCGGTGCAGGTGGTGGCGCAGGGCACGCTGCCCAACGTGGCGCAATCGGCGACGCCGCTGGCCGATGCCGCCAGCGGCTTCGGTGGCGAAGCGCTGGCGCTGATCCTCACCGTCGGCGCCACCATCTCCATCCTCGGCACCACCAGCAACACGGTGATGCTGGGGCCGCGCTTCCTGTTCGCGCTGGCCAAGGACGGCTACGGCCCGGCGTTCCTGGCGCGGGTGCATCCGCGCTTCCGCACGCCGGCCGCGGCGATCCTGCTGCAAGGCGTGCTGTCGCTGGCGCTGGCCCTGTCCGGCTCGTTCGTGCAACTGGCGCTGCTGTCGATGGTCACCCGCCTGTTCGCCTACATCGGCACCGCCGCGGCGGTGCTGGTGCTGGCACGGCGCTATCGCGACCGGCCCGGCGCGCTGCGGCTGCCGGGCGGGCCGTTGATCCCGCTGGCGGCGCTGTTGCTGGCGCTGGCGCTGCTGCTCAGCGCCAGCTGGCAGAACCTGGCCGCCGCGGGCGTGGCGCTGCTGGTGGGCGCGCTGTTCTATCGGTTCCCGCGCAAGGACGCGGCATGAACGCCTTCACGCCGCCTTGCGCGCAGGTCACGCGCGGATAACCGCGGCGCCCGGACGCTGGACGCCCACCAGCGAGAGCCGCCCGCCATGAAACGACGCCGCGTCTACAGCGCTCCGGATCTGCCCACCGCCACCCGCGCGCTGCAGGCCGCGCGCAGTGCCGGTCTCGACAACGACGACCTGTCGCTGGTCGCACGCGGCGACATCGAGCTGGACGCCATCCCGGACGACCGCAAGGAAGGCAAGACCGACACCGTGCCGGCCGCGGCGCGCGGCGCCCTGGGCGGCGGTGCGGCCGGACTGCTGGCCGGGCTGGCGGCGATCGCGGTGCCGCCGCTGGGCATCACCCTCGCCGGCGCCGGGGTCATGGCCATCGCCGGCGCCCTGGTCGGCAGTTGGTCCTCGGCGCTGGTCGGTTCCACCGTGCCGGATCCGGTGCGGCGCAACTTCGAAGAGGAAATCGAGGCCGGGCGCATCCTGGTGGTGATCGAAGGCGAGCCGGAGCTACTGGACGCCGCCGATGCGCCGATGCGCGCGGTCGGCACCACGGCCTTGCCTTACGAAGCGGCGGCTGTCGCGCACTGACATCACGCCAGCTAGGCCAGGCCTGGCGCGAGACGTTCTCCGTTGCGCAGTTCCGTACTGACGCGGCGGCACGGCCCGAAGACCCGCCGCCATGGCGTCGTCATCGGCAGGCGCGTTTCGTCAGGCGGCTGGCGTCAGCGACCGCATGCGTACCAACAGACCCGCGGCGTACACCAGCCCGTAGGAGATCAGCGCCGCGGCGATGCTCATGG
Organism: Xanthomonas sp. LMG 12462; assembly: GCF_009192885.1. Lineage (NCBI taxonomy): Bacteria > Pseudomonadati > Pseudomonadota > Gammaproteobacteria > Lysobacterales > Lysobacteraceae > Xanthomonas > Xanthomonas sp. LMG 12462. The sequence continues at coordinate 97,153 of NZ_NMPP01000077.1, forward strand.
TCAGCGGACTGGCGTTCTGCAGGGTTTCCGCGCTGCCGCCGGCGAAGGCGCCGCTGGCCCAGCGCCAGGCCAGGCGCCCGAGCAACAGCACGCTCAGCGCGGCGCCGATCCACGGATTGGGCGTGTACCAGCGCGCGCCGTCCTGCAGTTCGATACGGGTGTGGTGCAGGGCGAAGCCGCCCAGCGCGGCCCCGCCCACCGCCCCCAACGCCATGCCCAGGCGCACGGCGGGCAGGTGCACGGCCAGCCACGCCAGCAAGGCCGCGACCAGCAACAGGAATACCAACCGCACGCCCGTGCGACGCGGCTGCCAGGGCTGGCGGCCGAAATAGCGGCGGATGCGTCGGTAATACAGCCAGCCGACGCCGGCCGTGGCCAGGTACGGGGTCAACAAGGCGATGCCGTTGGCGGCCATGGGATTTGCCGGAAGAGAGGGGCGTAGCGGCGGATCGTAAGCCACCCTGAGCGCCGGCGCAGCCTGCCATAAGGCATGAATGTTTCATATCGCGATCACGCCGCGCAGGGGCGGGTTTAACGCCGGCGTGGCTAGCGTGGAGCGCATTCATCGTCCACGGAGAACCATCATGAGCGTTCCGTATCAGATTCCCGGCCGTGCGCCCAACGACGAGGACCGCAACAGCGTCTCGCAGTACTGGCGCGATCGTTTCGCCGACGAGCCCTATTACAGCGAGGGCGAGCGGTTCGAAGACTACGAACCCGCCTATCACGCCGGCCACGAGGCGCGCATCCGCGACTTCAACCGCGCCTACGAGCAGGTGGAAGCGGAGTTGCACCGCGACTGGGACAACAACAAGGGCTCACAGACGCTGAGCTGGAGCAAGGCCCGCCACGCGGTGCGCCGCGCCTGGGAGCGTGCCGGCAACGGCGAATAAGGCGACGCGCCACGTTCCCACCTGTAGAAGCGGCTTCAGCCACGACAGGCTTTCTCAGTAAAGCCCGTCGCGGCTGAAGCCGCGCCTACGAAGGCAGCACGGCGATGTTCCTGATCGCACCCACGCCGCCAGCACCGACGCATCGGCAGGCGCACGCGCCCCACGCCGCTCACCCGGCAGCGGCGCAACCGCCGCTGCCGGGTGTACTCCTCAACTCTCCAGCGGCTGCAACTTCAGCAACCGCCCACCGGCGCCATCCTCCAGCAGCCACAGCGCGCCATCCGGCCCCTGCTCCACCTCGCGGATGCGCTTGCCCATGTCGTAGCGGGCGGCCTCGCGTGCGGTCTCGCCGTTGAACTCGATCCGCACCAGCGACTGCGAGGACAGGCCGCCGATGAAGCCATTGCCGCGCCACTGCGGGAAGCGGCTGCCGTTGTAGATGACGAAGCCGGCCGGCGAGATCACCGGCGTCCAGCTCACCTTGGGCGCGGCGAATTCCGGGCGCGTGCTGTGATCGGGAATCGGGCGGCCATCGTAATGGTCGCCGTTGGACACGATCGGGTAGCCGTAATTGGCGCCGCGCTGGATCAGGTTCAGCTCGTCGCCGCCGGCCGGGCCCATTTCGTGTTCCCACAACCGGCCGTTGGCGTCGAAGGCCAGACCGAGCACGTTGCGGTGGCCCAGCGACCACACCTGCGCGGCGACGCCGCCGCGGTTGGCGAACGGATTGTCGGCCGGCACGCTACCGTCGTCGTTGAGACGCACGATCTTGCCCAGGTTGCCACTCATGTCCTGCGCCGGATCGAACTTCTGCCGCTCGCTGGAACTGATCCACAGCTTGCCGTCCGGGCCGAACGCCAGCCGATGGCCGAAGTGGCCGTTGCCGGACACCTTGGGCTGCTGCCGCCAGATCACCTGCTGCTGCGACAGGGTGCCGCCGCCGCTGCTGTCCAGGGTCAGCTTGGCGCGCATCACCGCTGCGCCGCGGGTATCGCCGCTGCCGGGTTCGGCGTAGCTCAGGTAGACCCAGCCGTTCTTGGCGAAGCCCGGATGCGGCAGCACATCGCCCAGGCCGCCCTGGCCGCCGTACGCCACGGTGGGGACGCGGCTGACCGTGCCGGTATGGCCGCTGACCGGATCGATGCGCTTGAGCGTGCCCCCCTTCTCGCTGACCAGCGCAGTGCCGTCGGGCAGGAAGCTCATCGCCCACGGTTCGTTGAAGGTGGCGACCGGCGTCGCCGAGAACGGCCAGTCGCCGCGCCGCTCGGCGGCCGTGTCGGCGGGGGCGGCGTGCGCCGCAGAGATCGCCAGGCCCATGGCCAGCGCGCAAGCCAAACCCAGGGGAGTTCGCATGACGTGCACCTATCGGTTGGGGTCGAATCCCGAACCTAGCAGAGCCCGCGTGCACGGCAAGCATGCCGCGGCCAAGCCGTGGTCGCGGTCACGACGGCAGCGGTCTGCCCGCCCGGGGCAGCGCGCCAGACCGGATCACTCCAGCGGAGGCGGCAGCGTCTGCCCGACGTGACGCTTGCCGCCTTGACCGGGCCCCACCGCATCGCGGGTGTTCTTCTGCACCGCCACTGCACCGAACAGGCTAAGCGCGAAGGCCATGGCATAGAAGCCTTTCTCGCTCAGCAACAAGGTTGCATTGAACAGACCGACTGCCAACAGCACCAGCGCCGCGATCACCGAGAACCAGCAGATCGAGTAATACAACGCGCTCACCGGAATGTCCTCGACGCGGTCGCGCACGCTCTTTTGCAGCGAGACCGCGGAGAACAGGCCGAACAGCAGGACCGTGAAGTAATACCCCTTCTCGTTCAACATCATTTCGGCATTCCACAAGCCGATCAGGAACCCGCCCGTGCCCAGCAGCAACGCCCCCCAGGAGGCAGCGATAAAGGCGGCGGAGGTCTTGGGCGCAGCTTGCATGAGAAATTCCTTGTGATGAGGGAAGACCAGGATCGGCGCATGGGCGAGGCGCAGCGCGCATCCCGACAACGCAACCTGAATGCATAAGGTAGAGGAAAGCGGCGAGTTACGCACCCGATCACAGTGGATGCTGCGCCGCCCCGCCGTAGACGCCTGCAGCAGGCCGCATCGGAACGCTTCCGCAGATGCAGGCAGCGTCACGCCGCATCCTGCATGGAAGGCCGGGAACGCGGGCCGCAGGCAGGAAGCCGACGCGACGAGTACACGCGCGCGCACCCACGACAGGCGTCCGTTGCGGCCCCACAGAGGCACGCCAGACCATGAAAGTGGCTGCAAGAGCAGCCAGCGCGCGTCCTCCGGGCGGCATGGCGCTGCCTCCGGATCAGGCCGCTCCGCGCGGCCGAATCACCATCGGCGTCACGCCCACGTCGGCGACGGCTGTCGCTGCGCCCGGCTCAGCCGGGCAGCAGCTCGAAGGCCACCGGCTCGCCGCTGCCCGAGGACGCGCACACCCACAGGTCGAACAGGCCCGGCTCGGCCGCGCACTGTCCGTCGCGGCCGGTGAAGGCCAGCGCGTGGCGGTCGAGGGTGAAGCGGACCTCCATGCCCTCGCCCGCGGCCAGCCGCACCTTGCGGAACGCCTTCAACTCGCGCACCGGGCGCACCCGGCTGGCGACGCGGTCGTGGATGTACAACTGCACCACTTCCTCGCCTTCACGCTCGCCGACGTTGTCGATGCGCGTGGTCACGGTCAGGGTGTCGTCCCAGCCGACCTGGGTGCGGTCGAGCTGCGGCGCGCCATAGGCGAACTGGGTATAGCCGAGGCCGTGGCCGAACGGATACAGCGGCGCGTTCGGCACCTCGCGCCAGCGCGACTTGAACTCGCTCATCGTCGGCAGTTCCGGCCGGCCGGTGCGCGGGTGATTGTAGAAGTACGGCTGCTGCCCGGCATCGAGCGGGAAGCTCACCGGCAGGCGCGCGGACGGGTTGTAGTCGCCGAACAGCACGTCGGCCACCGCCGGGCCGGTCTGCGTGCCCAGGTACCAGGTCACCGCGATCGCCGCGGCGTCGCGCACCGCGCCCTGCAGCGCCAGCGCGCGGCCGTTGCGCAGCAGCACCACCAGCGGCGTGCCGGTGGCGGCGACCGCCTCGGCCAGCGCCTGCTGCGCCGGCGGCAGCACGATCTGGGTGCGCGACTGCGCCTCGCCGCTGTAGCGCTGCGGCTCGCCCAGCGCCAGCACCACCACGTCGGCGGCGCGCGCGGCGGCCACCGCCGCCTCGATGCCGCCGTCCAGCGGCGCTTCCAGGCCGCAGCCGGGCACCACGGTCAGCGCCTGCGCGTCGTCCAGCGCGGCGCGCACGCCGGCTTCCAGGGACACATAGCGGCTCTTGTCGCCGAACAGGGTCCAGCAGCCCTCGATGTTGTCGCGGTCCTGCGCGAACGGGCCGATCAGCGCGATCTTCTGGCCCTGCTTGCGCAGCGGCAGCACCGGGCCGTCGTTCTTCAGCAGCACGATCGAGCGCCGCGCCGCGTCGCGCGCCAGCGCATCGTGCGCGGCGATGTGCGACAGGTCGGCCTCGCGCGCCGGGTCCAGCGAACGGTACGGATCGTCGAGCAGGCCGATCGCCTCCTTCAGTTCCAGCACGCGGCGCACCGAGGCATCCAGCAGCGCCATCGGCACCTCGCCGTCCTCCACCAGCGACGGCAGGTGCGCGGCGTAGAAGCCGCTCTGCATGCTCATGTCCATGCCGGCCAGGAACGCCTTCTTGGTCGCGTCGCGCTCGTCGGCGGCATAGCCGTGCGCGATCAGCTCCATGTCGGCGGTGTAGTCGGAGATCACCACGCCGGGGAATTTCCATTCGCCGCGCAGGATCTCGGTCAGCAGTTCGTGGTTGGCGCTGGCCGGCACGCCGTTGATGTCGTTGAAGGAGGTCATCACGCTCAGCGCGCCGGCCTCGAAGGCGGCCTGGAACGGCGGCAGATGCACGTCGCGCAGGGTCTGCGGGGCGATGTCGACGCTGGCGTACTCCATGCCGGCGGCGACCGCGCCATAGGCGGCGAAGTGCTTGGGCGTGGCCAGCAAGGCGTCGTCGGCGCGCAGGTCCGGCCCGTGGAAGCCGCGCACGCGCGCGGCAGCGAACGCGCAGCCCAGCACCACATCCTCGCCGGCGCCTTCGGCACCGCGGCCCCAGCGCTGGTCGCGGGCGATGTCCACCGCCGGCGCATAGGTCCAGTGGATGCCGGCGGCGGTGGCCTCGACCGCGGTGGCGCGCGCGGTGCGCTCGGCCAGTTCCGGCTCGAAGCTGGCGGCCTCGCCCAGCGGGATCGGGAACACCGTGCGCATGCCGTGGATCACGTCCGCAGCCAGGATCACCGGGATCCCCAGCCGGCTCTCCTCCAGCGCCACCTGCTGGATGCGCCGCCCCAGTTCCGCGCCGACGCCGTTGAACAGCGAGCCGACCCGGCCGGCGCGCACCTGCTGCAGCACCTCGTCGGCATTGCGGACGTTGGCTTCCGGATTCACGTCGGGGGCGAACGGGCGCACCATGTCGGCGAAGACGCCGAGCTGGCCGACCTTCTCCTCGACGGTCATGCGGGCGATGAGCGATTCGATACGATCCGAAGCCATGGGGTCCTTTGAGAAAACGTTTACATAGCCGCCAATTCTAGCTCTGCGGCCAGTCGATGGGGCAAGTTCCGGCGCCGGAATCGCCTATTCATAAAACTGTCTACCGACCGGGGCCGGCCCGGCCGCTGCGCACCATACGCCGGCGAAGGGGCGCCGCCTAGGGGGACTGGAGGGAGAGCCGGGCCCGGCTCAGCCCGGCGCTGATCCCGGATCGCCGCGGCCGGCCGCTGGCGCAGCGCACAGGCCGCCCGCCTCAGCTCAGGAGCTGAAGTAGGCCTCGGCGATCGCGTTGTGCAGGTGGCCGAGGTGGGTCTGGATCTCGTCCATGAACCCGGCCGGGTTGTGCGCGGCCAGGTAGGCCGGATCGGCATTGCGCACCAGCCCGCTGATGCGCATCAGCGCGCGCTCCACTGGCGGCCGTGGCGGCATGGTCGGCAGGATGTGCTGGGCGCGGACCAGGCAGAACTGCACGCTGCGCGGGAAGTCGTTGTTCTGCAGCAGGAAGCGCAGCGCCTGCTCGCCGGTGACGCGCTGGCGCACGTGGCGGCGGTACATCTGGTAGGCGGCCTGCGCGCGCAGCACGCTCATCCACTGCATGGCCTGGTAGGCCTCGCGGTCGTCGGCCTTGCGCGGGGTGATCAGGCCCGAAGCGCCGGCGTCGATGATCCGCGTGGTCATGTCGGCCTGTTCGATCGCCGTGCCCAGGCGCAGGAACTGGAAGCCGATGTCGCGGCTGACGTTGGCGGTCAGCAACCCGGACACCTTCAGGCAGGCGTCGGTCACGTGGCCCAGGAACTCCATGCGGTAACGGCGGCCGACGCTGCGCTCGCCGTTGGCGTCGATGTACAGGTGCAGGTCGTTGACCGCTTCCCAGATCTCCTGCGGCAGGGTGTCGCGGATGCTGCGCAGCAGTTCGCGCGCGTACTGCACCGAACTGCGCAGCGAGGACGGATTGCGCTCGTCCAGCAGCAGGAAGCGCACCACGTCGGCGTCGCCGACGTCGTCGCCGGCGTTGGGGAACCACAGCGCGAAGATCTCGCCGGCGCCGACCGTGTCGATCATCGGCCGCCAGGCGAAACGCACCGAGCGCGGCAGGTCCAGTTGCAGCAAGCTGCCCACCCCGACCAGCCGCGCGGTGGTCTCGGCGCGGCGCACGTAGCGGCTGAACCAGTAGAGGTTATCGGCGACGCGCGAGAGCATCAGTCCAGCTCCTCGTCCAGGTCCACCACCCAGGTGTCCTTGGCGCCGCCGCCCTGCGAGGAATTGACCACCAGCGAGCCCTCCTCCATCGCCACCCGGGTCAACCCGCCGGTGGTCACGTAGACGTCCTCGCGGGAGAGGATGAACGGGCGCAGGTCCAGGTGCCGCGGTGCCGGCCCGGCCTCGGTCACGATCGGCGCGGTGGACAGGCCCAGGGTCGGCTGCGCCATGTAGTTGCGCGGGTCGGCCAGGATCAGCTTGCGGAACTGCTCGCGCTGGCGCGTGGTCGAGCGCGGGCCGATCAGCATGCCGTAGCCGCCGGACTCGTTGGCCGGCTTCACCACCAGTTCGTCCAGGTGCTCGAGCACGTACTGGCGGTCCTTATCGTCGTGGCACAGGTAGCTGGGCACGTTGGGCAGGATCGGCTCCTCGTCCAGGTAGTAGCGGATCATCTTCGGCACGTAGGCGAACACCACCTTGTCGTCGGCCACGCCAGCGCCCGGCGCATTGGCCAGCGCCACCTTGCCGGCGCGCCAGCTGCGGATCAGTCCGGCCACGCCCAGCACCGAATCGGCGCGGAACGCCTCCGGATCCAGGAACAGGTCGTCGACCCGGCGGTAGATCACGTCGACCCGGCGCGGCCCGTACACCGTGCGCATGTAGGTGCAGTCGTCGTCGGCCACGAACAGGTCGTCGCCCTCGACCAGTTCGATGCCCATCGCCTGCGCCAGGTAGGCATGCTCGAAGTAGGCGCTGTTGAAGATGCCCGGGGTCAGCAGCGCGATCACCGGCTGGTCGCCCGGGCGCGGCGACAGCGCCGCCAGGGTGTCGTAGAGCTGCGCCGGGTAATCGTCCACCGGCAGGATCGCGCTGGTCTCGAACAGTTCCGGGAACACCCGCTTGGCGACCATGCGGTTCTCGAGCATGTACGACACGCCGCTGGGGATGCGCAGGTTGTCCTCCAGCGCGTACAGCGTGCCGTCGGCGTCGCGCACCAAGTCCGAGCCGCACACGTGCGCCCACACGCCCAGTGCCGGGGTGATGCCCACGCACTGCGGGCGGAAGTTCACCGAGTGCTCCAGCAGCATCGCCGGGAACACCTTGTCCTTGACGATGCGCTGGGCGCCGTAGATGTCGCCGATGAACAGGTTGAGCGCACGCATGCGCTGCTTCAGCCCGGCCTCGGTGCGTTGCCATTCGTGCAGCGGGATCACCCGCGGGATCAGGTCGAACGGCAGCGTGCGGTCGACGTTGCGGCCGTCGGAGTAGACGGTGAAGGTGATGCCCATGACCCGCGCGGCGACGTCGGCGGCGAGCTGGCGTTCGGACAATTCGCGTCCACTGAGGCTGGACAGGTACTCGATGACCCGGCGCGCGGCCGGACGTGGCTGCCCATCGGACTGGATCAGCTCGTCGAAGGTGGCCGTGCGGTACTTGCTCCAGTCCATCGCGCCCCTTGTTGCTGCGGGCCGGCGGCGAGAGGCGCCGGCATGTTGTCCCGCAACATGCCCGCAGACGTGACAGCCGTCAAGCCGCCGGCGGCGGCACGGCGTCCGGGGCGCGGCGGATCCGCGCGCTGTCCATGAACATCGCGTCGCTGGAGGCCTGGAACACGCGCAGGTCGAAATTGGGCAGGATCGCCAGCAGGTGATCGAACAGGTCCGCCTGGATCTGCTCGTACATCGCCCAGCGGGTGTCGTTGGCGAAGCAGTACAGCTCCAGCGGCAGGCCGTTGGCGCCGGGTTCCAGCTGCCGCACCAGCAGGGTCATGTCCTGGCGCACGTGCGGGCTGGCGCGCAGGTAATGTTCGACGTAGGCGCGGAAGGTGCCGAGGTTGGTGATCCGGCGGCCGTTGATCGGAGCCACCCCGCGTTCGGCGAGCGCCCCGTTCCAGGCGCCGAGTTCGTCGCGCTTGCGGTCGATGTACTCGCGCAGCACGGTCAACTGCCGCATCTGCTCGATCTCGGCAGCGTCGAGGAAGCGCACGCTGTGCTGGTCCAGGTACAGCGCGCGCTTGATCCGGCGCCCGCCGGCCTCGCTCATCCCGCGCCAGTTCTTGAACGAGTCGCTGATCAGCTTCTTGGTCGGGATGGTGGTGATGGTCTTGTCCCAGTTCTGGACCTTGACCGTATGCAGCGCGATGTCGATCACGTCGCCGTCGGCGTTCTGCTGCGGCATCTCGATCCAGTCGCCGACGCGGACCATGTCGTTGGAACTGATGGTGACGCTGGCCACCAGCGACAGCAGGGTGTCCTGGAACACCAGGATCAGCACCGCCATCATCGCGCCCACGCCCGACAGCAGGATCACCGGCGACTTGTCGACCAGCACCGACACCATCAGCACCGCCGCGACCACGCCGAGCACGATCTTGAGCAACTGCATGTAGCCCTTGATCGGCTTGTTGTGCGCATCCGGGCGCCGCTCGTACACGTGGTTGAGCAGATCCAGCACGCGCGACAGGGCCAGCGCCACGGTCAGCACGATGAAAGCGGCGCAGACGTTGCGCACCACGCTGACCATCGCCGCCGGCAGGTGCGGCACCGCGCCGATGCCCAGCGACAGCACCAGCGCCGGGATCACGTTGGCCAGGCGCGGAATCACGCTCAGCTTCACTTCCTTGTCGCTGAGCACGGTGGCGCGCAGCACCCGCCGCAGCCCGCGCAGCAGAATGCGCTTGGTCACCCAGTTGGCCAGCCACGCCGCCAGCAACAGCGCCACGATCACCATCGCGTCGTAGGCCCAGGGATACGGCGCCAGGGTGTGCTGCAGGTCGGCGAAGAAACGTGCGCCGGGCAGCGCCGCCGGCGCGGCGCTGGCGAATGGCAGCGATGCCTGCGTGCTCATGCGCGGCTGCGCTCGATGATGACCCCCACCGCCTGCGCTCCGCGCACCGCGCCCGGCTTGCTCAGCTTCAGCCGCAGCCACTGCACGTCGAATTCTTGCAGCACCGCTTCCGCGCAGCGCTCGGCCAGTGTTTCCACCAGCCCGTAGCCGGACTGCTCGACCAGTTCCACCAGGCGCTTGCTCACCGCCTTGTAGTTGAGCGTGTCGGCGATGTCGTCGCTGGCCGCGGGCTTGCGGTTGTCGAAGCCCATTTCCAGATCGAAGCGCAGCGTCTGCCGGATCCGCCGCTCCCAATCGTAGATGCCGATCAGCGCGTCGATTTCCAGACCTTCGATGAAGACTTTATCCATGGGGAGCGGGGAATGGGGAATAGGGAGTGGGGAATGGTAAGAGCAGAGGCAAAAGCGGCGCGTGAGCCGCTCACGATTCCCGATTCTCCATTCCCGATTCCCGACTTGCCGCCAATGGCGGCAAGTCCGCCATGTCCCAGCGCGGCGTCACCTGCACCGCGGACGCGGTGTCGTGCAGGCCGGCCTGCAGGCGCAGGGCGCCAGCGAAGGCGATCATCGCGCCGTTGTCGGTGCACAGCGCCGGGCGCGGGAAGCAGGCACGGCCGCCACGGGCCTGCGCCATCGCCTGCAGCTTGGCGCGCAGGCGCAGATTGGCGCCGACGCCGCCGGCGACCACGATGGTGTCGCTGCCGGCCGCCTCCAGCGCGCGCTCGCACTTGATCGCCAGCGTGTCCACCACCGCGTCCTCGAAGCCGCGGGCGATGTCGGCGCGCACCGCGTCGGACTGGTCGCTGTCGCGCCAGGCCAGCAGCACCTGGGTCTTGAGCCCGGAAAAACTGAAGTCCAGGCCGGGCCGGTCGGTCATCGGCCGCGCGAAGCGAAACCGGCCCGAGGTGCCCTGCGTGGCCAGCGCCGCCAGTTGCGGGCCGCCCGGATACGGCAGCCCCATCAGCTTGGCGGTCTTGTCGAACGCCTCGCCGGCGGCGTCGTCCAGGGTCTCGCCGAGCAGGCGGTAGCGGCCGATGGCCTCCACCGCGATCAACTGGGTGTGACCGCCGGAGACCAACAGCGCCACGAACGGCGGCGCCGGCGCGCCGTGCACCGGGTCCGGATCCTCCATCAACGGCGCCAGCAGGTGGCCTTCCATGTGGTGCACGCCGATCGCCGGCACCTCCAGCGCCCAGGCCAGGGCCCGGGCCACGCCGGCACCGACCAGCAGCGCGCCGACCAGGCCCGGGCCGGCGGTATAGGCCACCCCGTCCAGGTCGCGCACCTGCAGGCCGGCCTCGGCCAGGGTCTGGCGGATCAGCGGCAGCAGCTTGCGCACGTGGTCGCGGCTGGCCAACTCCGGCACCACACCGCCGTACTCGGCGTGCAGGGCGATCTGGCTGTACAGCGCATGCGCACGCAACGCGGCCGCCCCGGAGCGGGTGGTGTCGTAGACGGCGACGCCGGTTTCGTCGCAACTGGATTCGATGCCGAGCACGTTCATGGGGTGCATTGTGCGGCCGAATCGGCGGCAGGCCAAACGGGGTGCTTGCAGCCGCGAAATCTGTCGCTATAATGTGCGGCTCGCCGGGCCTGACCCGGTCACCATTGTGTCCCGGAGATTCCATGCCCAGCGTTAAAGTCCGCGAGAACGAGCCCTTCGAGTTTGCGCTCCGTCGCTTCAAGCGCACCTGCGAAAAGGCCGGCGTGCTGGCCGAAACCCGCAAGCGCGAGTTCTACGAAAAGCCGACCCAGGAACGCAAGCGCAAGGCCGCTGCCGCGGTGAAGCGCCAGCTGCGTCGCACCTCGCGCGACGTCACCAAGCGCCAGCGTCTGTACTGAGGATCGCGGCCTGCGGTAGCGGGATGTGCCGGTTTCGGCATCCGCTACGGTAAGCCCACGAAGCCGGCACGCGCAAGCGTCGCCGGCTTTTTGTGCGTCTTCCGCCTTGGCCTGGCGCTCCGCCTCCGCGCGGGCATCGGCCCCATCCCTGTCCCTCGGCACCCGCGTGCCGCCTCGGCCACGGCCAGCGCCAGCACGCTTGCCTAGAATGCCCTTCCCCCTTTTCTCTTCCCTGTGGAGCCCCTCATGACCCTCAAGCAGCAGCTCACCGACGACATGAAGGCCGCGATGAAGTCCGGCGACAAGCACAGCCTGGGCGTGATCCGGCTGATCAACGCCGCGATCAAGCAGAAGGAAGTGGACGAACGCGTGGAGATGGACGACGCCGCGGTGATCGCGGTGATGGACAAGATGGTCAAGCAGCGCAAGGACTCGGTGAGCCAGTACGAGGCCGCCGGCCGCGACGACCTGGCCCAGGTGGAGCGCGAGGAGATCGTGGTGATCGAGCGCTACCTGCCGAGCAAGATGGGCGAGGCCGAGATCGTCGCCGCGATCCAGGCGGCGAAGGCGCAGACCGGCGCCGCCAGCCCGGCCGACATGGGCAAGCTGATGGCCGTGCTCAAGCCGATGCTCGCGGGCAAGGCCGACATGGGCCAGGTCTCGGTGCTGGTCAAGCAGCAGCTGGCCGGCTGACCGCACCGATGCGTTAGCGCGCGCGGCGGGCTTCACCCGCCTTTCGGCGACGGGCTGCTACAACGCCGGCAAGCCCGCGCCCCCTTCTGCGCGCAGTGCGGGACCGGCGTTGCGACGCCGCGCGCCGAAGGTCCCGCGCCCATGTCCATGCCCCTGTCGTCCGATCGCCTGCACAAACATCTCGACCGCCTGCAGCAGAGCCTGCCGGCCGCGCTGGTGCGGCGCTTCGTCGAGATCGACGTGATGACCCAGGCGGCGTCGCTGTCGTTCTACGCGCTGCTGTCGCTGGCGCCGCTGCTGGTGCTGCTGCTGTGGCTCACCGCCTCGCTGTATCCGCAGGCGCAGGAGGCGTTGATCGCGCAGATCGGGCAACTGGCCGGGCACGGCGCGCGCGAGGTCGCGCAGACGGTGATCGACAACGCCAAGAACCAGCCCAGCGTGGGCTCGCTGGCGGGGCTGTGGAGCACCCTGTTGCTGTTCGTCGGCGCCACCGCGGTGTTTGCGCAGTTGCAGAACGCGCTGAACCTGATCTTCCGCACCGACAAGCAGCGCCTGGACGGCCTCATGGCCTGGCTGAAGAAGCGCGTGTTCTCCTTCGGCGTGGTATTCGCGCTGGGCTTCCTGCTGCTGATCTCGATGATCCTGACCACCGTGCTGCAGGTGGTGTTCGCGCGGATGCCGTCGGTGCTGCCGGCGGTCGGCTACGTCTCGACCCTGGCGATCTACGTGCTGGCCTTCGCCGTGCTCTACCACTACCTGCCCGACCGCCGCGTGGAATGGCGCCAGGCGATCATCGGCGGCGCGATCACCGCCTGCCTGTTCGTGGCCGGGCGCTACGCGATCGGCCTGTACATCGCCACCGCCGCACCGGGCAGCGCCTACGGCTCGATGGGCGCGCTGGTGATCCTGCTGGTGTGGATCTACTACGCCACCGTGGTGTTCTTCGTCGGCGCGCTGATCACCGCGGTGATCGACGAGCGGCTGCGCTCGCACAGCAAGCTCGTCGCCGCCGGGATCGACCCGCGCAGCGCTGCGCAGGCACCGCCGGCGCCCTGACCGCACGGCGCTGAACCACACGCAGGCCGCGCGGCCAGCGTGACGGCGCACGCGCGTGGCATCCTATGCGGATGGCCCGCATCCCCGACGCATTCATCGACGACCTGCTCGCACGCACCGACATCGTCGAGGTGATCGGCACGCGCGTGCCGCTGAAGCGCCAGGGCAAGGAGTACGCGGCGCGCTGCCCGTTCCACGACGAACGGTCGGCCTCGTTCACGGTGTCGCCAACCAAGCAGTTCTACCACTGCTTCGGCTGCGGCGCGCACGGCACCGCGATCAGCTTCCTGATGAATTACGACCGCCTCGAATTCCTCGACGCGGTCGACGAGCTGGCCAAGCGCGCCGGCATGGAGATCCCGCGCGACGCCCAGCAGCGCGGTGCCGCCCAGGCCGCCGGCGACGACCATCGCGACCTGTACTCCGCGCTGGAAGCGGCGGCCAAGTTCTTCCAACGCCAGTTCGACGGCAGCGAGAAGGCGCGCGCCTACCTGGACGGCCGCGGCGTGGACGCGGAGAACCGCGCGCGCTTCCAGATCGGCTACGCCCCGGACGGCTACAGCGCGCTGAAGGACGCGCTGGGCACCGACGAGCGCCGGCTCAAGCTGCTCGACCGCGCCGGGCTGTTCTCCAAGAACGACCGCGGCCACGTCTACGACAAGTTCCGCGACCGGGTGATGTTCCCGATCTTCGACCGCCGCGGCCGGGTCATCGCCTTCGGCGGCCGCGTGCTCGACAAGGACGACGGCCCCAAGTACCTGAACTCGCCGGAGACCGCGCTGTTCCACAAGGGCCGCGAACTGTACGGCCTGTGGCAGGTGCGCCAGGCCAACCAGAAGATCGAGCGGCTGATCGTGGTCGAGGGCTACATGGACGTGGTTTCGCTGTTCCAGTTCGGCGTCACCCAGGCGGTGGCGACGCTGGGCACCGCGACCACGCCGGACCATGCCGAACTGCTGTTCCGCAACGCGCCGGACGTGTTCTTCTGCTTCGACGGCGACGCCGCCGGCCGCCGCGCCGGCTGGAAGGCGCTGGAATCGGTGCTGCCGCGGATGAAGGACGGGCGTCAGGCGTTCTTCCTGTTCCTGCCCGATGGCGAGGATCCGGACACCATCGTGCGCAAGGAAGGCGCCGCGGCCTTCGACGCGCGCCTGGTCCAGGCCACGCCGCTGTCGCAGTTCTTCTTCGACGAACTCTCGCGCGAGATCAACCTCGGCACGCTCGACGGCAAGGCGCGCCTGGCCGAACGCGCGCGGCCGATGCTGGCGCAGATTCCCGACGGCGCCTTCGGCGACCTGATGCGCCAGCGCCTGGCTGAGCTCACCGGCATCGGCGCCGCCGCACCGGCAGTCGCCACGGCCGCGGCGAGCCGGCCGCCGCCGCGCGCGCCGCGCCCGGCGCACAAGCGCAGCCTGGTCCGCGAGGCGATCGTGCGCCTGCTGCAGGCGCCCTCGCTGGCGCTGGACCTGCCGCCGCCCTACCCGTTCGCCGGCCTGCGCCTGCCCGGCATCGAGCTGATGATCGAACTGCTGCAGATCGTGCATGCGCGCCCGGAGATCACCACCGGCGCCCTGCTCGAACACTTCCACGAACGCGAGGAACTGGCCGCACTGCAGAAGCTGGCGGTGCAGGAGATCGCCGGCGAGACCGCCAGCTGGCGCCAGGAACTGCACGACGTGGTCGTGCAGCTGGAAAAGCAGACGCTGCAGCAGCGCCTGGACGAACTGCAGGCCAAGCAGCGCGCGCAAGGGTTGGACGAGACCGACAAGTACGAGCTGCGGGAACTGTTGAAGGCGCGTGCGGGGCTGCATTGAGGACTCACCTGCGCTGCAGCCCGCATACGGTGCAGGGCGGCGACCGTCGTGCCGATCATCGCTGTTGCATCGGCGCAGATTCCGCTTATGCCGTCGACTTTGCAGGATCGGTCACGCCCAACGCCTCGCGCGCTTTTGAGAAACGTTCGGCCAGTTCCTCGCGCTCCGCTTCCATCCGCGCGGCCAGGGCATCCAATTGCGCCTCGCTATCACGCATTGTGGTCTGAAGCGCATGCGAGGGCGGCAGCACGGGCTGAAGCTTGGCCGCAATCAACGTCTCATACGCATCGGTGTGCTGAATCCTCACCTGATTCATGAAAGATCTAAAATCGCTCGGCTTATCACCACTTACCTTTCCCGGAAGCGACTGATTGGGGATCTGCGCATAACCAATGCGCGATGCCAACGAACTGGCGATCGCAAAATCGACAAAGTGATTGACGTCGGGGATCGACACATTTCCGTACAACTTCGTCTTGATATCGCCCAGCATGTTTATTCTCCAGGCATGCGGCACCGCATCAAGCGTATTCCACAGATCGCAATTCCACGACTGATATCCCGTGGCACCGGATGGTTCCGCCGGAAGCGCCTTTGCATACGCCTGCGCGAACACTCCATTCCCCGGCGTGGCACCAGCGGTGGGATAGCAATACACCGCCTTGTATCCACTGAGTTTGTTAGCATTCTTGAGCCAGAACGCCATAGTCGGCGACAAGGCACCGCCAAGACTATGTCCGGCGAAGATCACCGTAGCATCGCTATGCGCCACACTCTGCAGGAAATCGCATAGGCTCTTACCCGGCGCCATCGCCTTGGCCGGGCTGACCATCTGCAGCAGATGCCATACTCCCAGAGCAGTTCCCATCGAGATAAAGGGGACATTCGGCGCCCATGGCCACACGGCCCTGGTCGGCGGACTCTTGTCTAGTGGATTGAAGTGGGAAAAGTCCACAACCGGCACCACATTGAAATCCTCGATCAGCCAGTCGTAAAGAGAATTCGGGTTGGTAGCTGCGATCGCCACGACGTACACGTCTCCGGCGATAGCGCCCACGTCGCTCGCCTTGGCTACGAACATCGCATTTTCCGAAAGGTCGGAACCATCCATCTGCCACACCTGCGGTCCCCAGACCAACTCCCAGCTGCCGATGGCATTCTTCGCCGGCTGCGACGCCAGCGTATTTTGTAGCACTGCTTGGTAGGCGGCCTGCAGCTGTACCGCTGTTCCCTTTTGGGTACTGACCCAATTAGCCAATGTCGAAAGCGCAAAAGCGGTCTGATACTGGTCGTACGACATATGCAAGCTCCGAGTCCGTGGCAATGCCTGGAGGAGCGGGAAGCACAAACGCGTGCACGACGCGCCTGCGTGCCCGGCGCGCTCCCCATCGACCGGGTGGCCGCAATCTAGCAAGCTGCCGGTACGCGCATTTGACCGAAACGGCCGTCACCGCAACATGTCTGCGAGTTGTCTACGCCGTGCGTCCGGATTCGCGTGCGGGCGCCATGCTTTCTAAAATGCACGACTCCCCCCGCTCGACCTTCCCCGATGATCAAGTCCTGGCTTGCGCGCCTGCGCATCGAACCCTTCACCCTGGCGCTGCTGTGCACGGTGCTGCTGGCCTCGCTGCTGCCGGTGCAGGGGCGCGCGGCGTCGGTGATGGACGTGGTCACCGATCTGGCGATCGCCGCGCTGTTCTTCCTGCATGGCGCGCGGCTGTCGCGCGCGGCCATCGTCGCCGGCGCGCTGCACTGGCGGCTGCACCTGACCATCTTCGCCGCCACCTTCATCCTGTTCCCGCTGCTGGGCCTGCTGTTCAAGCCGCTGTCGCACTGGCTGCTGACCCCGGACCTGTACATCGGTGTGCTGTTCCTGTGCACGCTGCCGTCCACGGTGCAGTCGTCGATCGCCTTCACCTCGATGGCCGGCGGCAACGTGCCGGCGGCGGTGTGCAGCGCCTCGCTGTCGAGCCTGCTCGGGGTGTTCCTGACGCCGCTGCTGATGGGCGTGCTGACCGACGCGCAGAACGCCATGTCCAATCCGCTGGAGGCGATGGGCAAGATCATGCTGCAGCTGCTGGTGCCGTTCGTCGCCGGCCATCTGCTGCAGCGCTGGATCGGCGGCTGGGTCGAGCGCCGCCGCGCGGTGCTGCGCTACACCGACCAGAGCACCATCCTGCTGGTGGTGTACACCGCGTTCAGCGCCGCGGTGGTCGAAGGCCTGTGGCGCAAGACGCCGCTGCCGGCGCTGCTCGGCGTCGCCGTGGTCGGCGCGGTGCTGCTGGCGCTGGCGATGGCGTTGATCACCTTCGGCGCACGGCGCCTGGGTTTTTCCCGCGAGGACGAGATTCCGATCGTGTTCTGCGGCTCGAAGAAGAGCCTGGCCACCGGCGTGCCGATGGCCAAGGTACTGTTCGCCAGCGGCAGCCTCGGCGCGATCGTGTTGCCGGTGATGATCTACCACCAGATCCAGCTGATCGTCTGCGCGGTGATCGCGCAACGCTACGCGCGCGCGGCGAAGGCAGAAGCGACCGGCTAGCGGCGAACGGCAAGGGGCGGCCGCGGGCGCCGGCCGGCACGCCGCGCCGACGCGGGCCGCAAGTGCGTGTCATGCGCCGCGCAGCACCTGCACGGGCGGCATATGCAGATGCGCAGCCGGCATGAGCGATGACGGCAACGGCTGCGTACAGTAGACGGCCGGCACGGCCGGCGCCGTGTCTCCCTCCCCTCCCGGTGCCCCCATGAGCCGCATGTTCCGCCGTTCCGCGACGATCTCCGCCAGCCTGGCCGCGCTGCTGGCGCTGAGTGCCTGCCAGCAAGCGCCCGCGCCGGCCGCGCCCAAGGCCGCCCCAGCGGCGCCTGCCGCCGACAGCGCCGGCATCGCCTGGCGCGAGGGCGACGTCGACGACGCCTTCGCCGAAGCGCGCGAACACGACAAGCCGGTGCTGCTGTACTGGGGCGCGGCCTGGTGCCCGCCCTGCAATCGGCTCAAGGCCACGCTGTTCAAGGACCCGGCGTTCATCGCCCGCACCCGCGCCTTCGTCGCGGTGCACCTGGACGGCGATTCGGAAGGCGCGCAGGCCTGGGGCGAGCGCTTCGGCGTCAAGGGCTATCCGACCATCATCGTGCTGCGGCCGGACCGCAGCGAGATCACCCGCCTGGCCGGGGACAGCGATACCGTGCGCCTGGCCGAGGCCCTGCGCGTGGCCGCGACCCGCACCACCACCTCGGCACAGTTGCTGCAGCAAGCGCTGAAGGCGCCGGCCACGCTCAGCGCCGACGACTGGACCCTGCTCGGCGAATACGGCTGGGCGGTGGATGCGGCGCAATTGGTCAAGCCGGGTCAGGCCGCCGACGTGCTCACGCGGCTGGCCGCGGCCGCGCCGCAGCTGGCCTTGCAGCGCCGTTTCGCGTTGCTGGCGCTGGCCGCGCAGGATCCGGCCAAGGCTGCCAAGGTGGATGCCAAGCACCGCGCCGCCGACCGCGAATTGCTGCAGGCGGTGCTGGCCGACCCGGCCGAGGTGCGCGCAAACCGCAGCACGCTGACCTATGCGGCGCGCGAGCTGGTGCAGGCCGCGGCCAGCGATGCCGCCGAGCGCAGCACGCTGTCGGCCGCGCTGACCCATGCGCTGGACCAGGTCTACGCCGACAGCAGCCTGCCGATCAGCGATCGCCTGGACACCGCTGCCGCGGACATCGCCCTGGCGCGGTTGGCGCAAGGCCAGCCGGCCGAGGCCGGCGACGGTCCGCATCCGCCACTGCCGCCGGCGGTGGTCGCCAAGGTGCAGCAGCGCGTGCACTGGGCCGAGCAGGCCGCCAGGACCGACTACGAACGCCAGTCCACGATCAGCAGCGCCGCCGGCCTGCTGGACGCCGCCGGCGACAGCGCCGGTGCCGAACAACTGCTGCTGGCCGAGCTTCAGCGCAGCAAGACCCCGTACTACTACATGCCGGAACTGGCCGGCCTGGCCGAGGCGCGCGGCGACAAGCAGACGGCGCTGTTCTGGCTGAAGAAGGCCTACGAGAACGCGCAGGGCCCGGCCACCCGCGTGCAGTGGGGCGTGCTCTATGTCGATGGGCTGGTCCGGCTGCAGCCGGACAATTCGGTCGCGATCGAGGCGGCCGCCGGCCAGGTGATCGGAGAGTTGGCCGGCCAGCCCGACGGCTATCACCAGCGTACCCGGCAGCGTTTCGACACCCTGGCCAAGACCCTGCAGGCCTGGAGCAAGGGCCACGACGGCAGCGCGGTGCTCGCGCGGCTGCAGCACAAGATGCAGCAAAGCTGCGGCAGCCAGGCAGGCGACGGCTGCCAGCATTGGTTGGGGTGAGCGCGAGAGGCGCCTCGCGCACCACGGCAGGGCACTGCGCCGGCGGCGACCGCCGGTGCCTGCACAGCTGCCTGCTCCCGACCCGGCGGATCTGCCGCGTCGCAGGACGCGACAGCCCCCCTCACGCCCACGACGCGGCAGACGCGCCGTGGGCTGGGCCGCTCCCGATCAGGCCGCCACGCGCACCGGCGCCTGGTTGGCCGCGCGCTGCTGCTCCTTGGCGGTATGCGCGTTTAGGCCGCTGGCCTGGTTTTCCAGCGCGCGCGCCGCTTCGGCCATCTTTTCGACCAGCGCCGCGTTCTGCTGCGTGGCGGTGTCCATCTGCACCACGATCTGGTTGACCTGGCCGATGCCGGCACTCTGCTCACGGCTGGCGCCGGCGATGTCGGTCATGATGCGCTGCACCTCGCGCACCGAGCCGAGCAGTTCTTCCATGGTGGCGCCGGCGCGTGCGACCAGCGCCGAACCGCGATCGACCTGCTCGCTGGAGCTGGCGATCAGGCCGCGCACTTCCTTGGCCGCATCGGCGCAGCGCTGCGCCAGGCTGCGCACTTCGGTGGCGACCACGGCGAAACCACGGCCCTGCTCGCCCGCACGCGCCGCTTCCACCGCCGCGTTCAGCGCCAGGATGTTGGTCTGGAAGGCGATGCCGTCGATCACGCTGATGATGTCGGCGATCTTGCGTGAGGCGCTCTCGATGCCGGCCATGGTCTGCACCACGTCGCGCACCACCTCGCCACCGCGCTGGGCGACGTCGCTGGCACCATCCACCAGGCGGTTGGCGTGACCGACGTGCTCGACGTTGCGCTGCACGGTGCCGGTGATCTCCTCCATCGAGCTGGCCGCCTCTTCCAGCGCCGCGGCCTGCTGCTCGGTACGCCGGGCCAGATCGTTGTTGTCCTCGACCATCTCCGCGGCCGCGGTCTGCAGCGTGTGCGCCGCCTCGCCGAGCTGACGCGTGGCATGGATGTCCAGCAACGCGCCGACCGCACGCAGCGGGGTGCCGTCGGCGGCGCGCTTGGTCAGGCCGCGCGCGTGGACCCAGCGGTACTCACCGCTCTTCAGCTTGATCCGATACTGAATGTCGAAGCCGGTCCGGCCGGTGCGGTCGTTGATATGCGACGCGAAGGCATTGAGCGCGAATTCCGCGTCCTCCGGATGCAGGCGCGAGGACCAACTGTCGAGCACGTTGGGGAACTCGGCCTCGGAGGCGAAGCCCAGCAACGCGCGGAACTGCGGCGACCACCAGAACTCGTTGGCCGGATTGATCGGATCGCCGGCGGTCACGCTCATGTCCCACAGGCCGTCGTTGAGCATCTGCTGGCCCAGCTCGAAGCGCGTCAGCACGATGTCCAGGAACGCCTCGCGCTCGCGCCGCTCGGTGATGTCGGTGAGCGCGCCGGCCACCCGCAGCGGTAAGCCCTGGGCGTCGCGCTGGGTGGTACCGATCGCGCGGAACCAGCGGTACTGGCCGTTCTTCAGCTGCAGGCGGTAGTCCACGTCGTACGGGGTCTGGCCGCTGCGGTCGCCCAGGTGCTTGGCGAACGCGTCCAGCGTGGCCTGCTTGTCGTCCGGATGCAAGCGCGAGGCCCAGCTGTCGAGCACGTTGGGGAAGTCGAGCTCGGAGGAGAAGCCCAGCATCGCGCGGAACTGCGAGGACCACCAGAATTCGTTGGCGGGGTTGATCGGATCGCCGGCGATCACCCGCATTTCCCACAGGCCGTCGGTGGTCGCCTTGGTGACCAGGTCGAAACGGACGCGCATGTCGTCCACATTGGTGAGGGCGCTGTCGGCCTGCGCACGGGCGCGGTCACGCTCGGCCTCGGCCTCGCGCAGGCGCTCGGTCAGTGCCTGCAGCTTCGCCGCGTCTTGCTTGCTCTTGCCCCACATACGTGTCTCCGCGGCTGTGCCGATCTTGGTCGTTCGCCCGGTAACGACCGCGACCGGCAACACTTGAGCGGAAAACTGAACGACCCGTTCAGGCGATCCAGTGATCGACCAGCAGGAACGCGAACAGCGCCATCAGGTACACGATGGAGTAGCCGAACATGCGCATCGAGAACATCTCGTCCGGCGGGTCGAGCATGCGCCAGGCGTACCAGAGGAACACCGCGTCCAGCACCAGGGTGCCGCCGAGGTAGAACACCCCGCTCATGCCCACCGCCACCGGCAGCAGCGTCACCACCACCAGCAGCACCGTGTACACCAGGATCTGCCGGCGGGTATGCGCCACGCCATGGGTGACCGGCAGCATCGGGATCGAGGCCTTGGCGTAGTCGGCGCGGCGGAAGATCGCCAATGCCCAGAAGTGCGGCGGCGTCCACACGAAGATGATCAGCACCAGCAGCGAGGCATAGGCCCAGTCCCACTGGCCCTGCATGCCGGTGATCGCGGCCCAGCCCAGCAGCGGTGGCGCCGCGCCGGCCAGGCCGCCGATGACGATGTTCTGCGGCGTGGTGCGCTTGAGGAACACCGTGTAGATCACCGCATAGCCGATCAGCGAGGCGAAGGTCAGCACCGCGGTGATCCCGTTGACCCACACCACCAGCACGGTCATCGACAGCGCCGTCAGCACGGTGGCGAACAGCAGCACCTGCCACGGCAGCACCTTGCCCACCACCAGCGGACGCCAGGAGGTGCGCGCCATCTGCGCATCGATGCGCGCGTCCAGCAGCTGGTTGATCGCCGCCGCCGCCGAGGCCGCCAGCCAGATGCCGAAGAAGCCGAGCAGGCCGGTGCGCACCTGCGCCCAGGTCGGCAGCCCCGGGATCGCCAGGCACATGCCGACCAGGGCGGTGAACACGATCAGCGCCACGACCTTGGGCTTGGTCAGGTCCCAATAGTCGCGCCAGTGGACGCGATGCGCGCTCATTGCGGCGCCCGCAAGCGCGCCAGCAACGACACCAGCACGAACAGCAGCGCCACCGCGCCGGCGTTGTGCAGCACCGCCACCGGCAAGGGCAGCGCCAGCTTGACGTTGAGGATGCCCAGGCACACCTGCGCGACCAGCAGCAGCGCCAGCGCCGCGGCCCAGCCGCGCATGCCCGGCGTGCGGCTCAGGCGCCAGCTCAGCCACAGCAGGTAGGCCGCCACCACCATCGCCATCATCCGGTGCGCCATCTGGATCGCGATGCGCGCCGCGCCGTCGAGCACGCCGCCTTCGTAGTCCACGCCGATGCCACGCCACAGGGTGAAGCCCTCGCGGAAATCGTGCGGCGGCCACCACTGGCTGACGCAGCGCGGGAAGTTGTCGGCCGACCAGCTGCCGCCGCCGCAGGCCAGCGCCGCATAGTTGGCGCTGACCCAGCCGCCCAGCGCGATCTGCAGCACCAGCACCGCCACGCCCAGGCGCAGCAGCCACTTCAGGCGTGGCGCATCGGCCAGGGTGATCGGCAGGTGGGTGGCGCGCCAGGCCATCCACACCAGCAGCGAGAACATCAGCAGGCCGCCCAGCAGATGCCCCATCACCACGATCGGCTTGAGCAGCAGGGTCACCGTCCACATGCCCAGCAGGGCCTGGAAGATCACCACCGACAGGGTCAGCACCGCGGCACGGGCCAGGTCGTCGTTGGACCAGCGCAGCGCCGCCAGCAGCAGGATCGCCTCGCCGCCGACTGCCACCAGCATCGCCAGCCCCGGCCAGCCGGACATGTACAGCGGGATCGACAGCGCCACCAGCGACGCCGCCGTCACGATCTGGGCGATGCCGAGCCGGCGCCGCCGCGCCGCCAGCAGCGACAGCACCAGCACCTCCACGCCCAGCGCACCGGCCAGGAAGCGGTGGATCTGCTCGCGCCACGCCTTGTGCGTTTCCAGCGGCCGGATCTTGCTGGCGGCGTGGGTATCGGCTTCGGCACTGGTCTGTGGCCAGGTGATGCGCCCGTAGCAGGTCGGCCAGTCCGGGCAGCTCATGCCCGCATCGGACAGGCGCACGAACGAGCCGAACATGATGGTGCTGGCGGTGAACAGCGCCGCCAGCCAGGCCATGCGGTGGAAATGCCGGAACAGCGCCGGGCGCGCGAACAAGGTCATAGGAAGCGGCTCACAGGAGTTTCAGCAGTTTCGCCAGGTCCGCGCGCAACCCGGCCGGGTCGAACCCGGGGGCATAGCGCAGCACCACGAAACCGTTCGGATCGATGACGTAGACCGGCACCCCGGCCGCATCGCGCACCCGCGGGAGCGCCGCCAGCAGCGCCGGATCCGCGCGCAACGCTTGCACCTGCGGCAGGGCCTGGGCGGCGGCCGGCGGCGTGCCGATCCACAGGATCTGCACGTGGTCGGCGTCGTGGCCGAACAGTTGCCAGACCTTGTCCAGATCGCGCGCCAGCGCCTCGCAGGCGCTGCCGCAGTCCGCTGGCGGCGCCAGCGCGATGCGCCACAGCCGCCGCTGCGGCTCCCAGGCGTAGACGCGGCCATCGGCCAGCCGCGGCTGCAGCGCGCGCAGGTCGGCCGGCGGCTGCAGCAGTTCGCCGTGGTTGCGGCTGGCGGCCGGCTGCCAGCCGGAAAAGCGCAACGCGCCGGCGACCAGCATCGAGCCGAAGAACAGGACGAACAACACGATCAGCGGCCAGCGGCCGCGTGCGGCCGCCGGGCGCGGGGCCGGGGTGGGAGCATTCATGCCGGGGATTTTCTCATGCGCGCGCGCTCAGCGCCCGCCCCGTCCCCTGCGCGCGCGCCAGCTGAGCAGCGCCGCGGTGACCAGCACCGCCAGCGCCAGGCCGAACCATTGCACCGCGTAACCCAAGTGGCGCTCGGGCGGCAGCGTGTTCGGCAGCAGGTCCAGGTCGCGCGGGTAGCCCAGCGGCAGGGCCGGATCCAGGCGCAGCACCTGCGACAAAATGTCGCGGCGGCCGAGCGCCTCGCCGATCGCTCCCGGCTCGATGCGCATCGCCAGCCAGCGCTGCGGCGACGGCGCCGCCACCAACGCCGGACCCAGGGCCAGTCCATGCGACGGTGCCGGTCCGAGCAGGCCGGCCACGGTGTAGCGGCCCTGCAGCGGCGCCGGCTCGGGCAGCGCGCGATCGGCCGGCAGCGGCAGCCAGCCCAGTTCCACCAGCAGCGGCGCCGCCGCGCCGTCGGCCAGGAACGGCTGGTACACCTTCACCCCGCTGCGGCCCTGCCGCAGCTGATTGTCGAGCAGGATCTGCCCGGGCAGGAAGCGGCCAGCGCCATGCACCCAGCGCAACTGGCCTGGCGGCGTCGCACGCAGCGCATCGGCCAGCGTCTGCGGACGATCGCGCACATGCGCCGCCTGCGCCAACAGCACCTGCTTCTCGTGCATGCGCTGCAACTGCCAGCGGCCGAGCATGCAAAAGCACACCGCCACCGCCACCGCGACGCTCCAACCCAGCCACAGCGGCATGCGCCGGCGCGCACCCACGCGCGAGGCAGCGGCGAGGGTCATAATGCGGACACACCATGCGCCGAGACGCCCATGAACGACTCGCTGAAGACTTTGCTGATCGTCGCGTTCCTGCTGCTCATCCTGTGGAACCTGGGCGCCGGCCTGTACTACCTGTTGGTGGACCGCGGCCAGAGCAAGCGCACGGTGAACGCGTTGACCTGGCGCATCGGCCTATCGGTGTGCCTGATCCTGCTGGTGATCCTGGGCATCTACACGGGAGTGATCAAGCCTCACGGACTTGGCCGCTGAGAAACCGGGAATGGGGAATCGGGAAAAGAGAATCGGCAAAGGGGGAGCGCAAGCGATAGCCGTGCTTGCGATTCCCAATTCCCGATTCCCTATTCCCAGCCCTCAAAGCACATAGACGAACAGGAACAGCGCCAGCCACACCACGTCGACGAAGTGCCAGTACCACGCCGCCGCTTCGAAGGCGAAGTGGTTGTCGCGGCTGAAGTGGCCGCGGCTGATCCGCAGCAGCATCACCAGCAGCATGATCGTGCCCAGCAGCACGTGCGCGCCGTGGAAGCCAGTGAGCATGAAGAAGGTCGAGCCGTAGATGCCCGAGCCCAGGGTCAGGTTGAGTTCCTTGTAGGCATGCATGTACTCCTCGGCCTGGAAGTACAGGAAGGTGCAGCCCAGCGCCACGGTCAGCGCCTGGAACACCATCAGCCGGGTGCGCTGGCCAGCCTTGAGCGCGTGGTGGGCGATGGTCAGGGTGACGCCGGAGCTGAGCAGGATCAGCGTGTTGATCAGCGGCAGGCCCCAGGCCGGGATGGTCTGGAACTGGCCGCCGATGCCGCCCGGGCCGTTGGTCGGCCAGGCGGCGGAGTAGCCGTCCCACAGCAGCGCATTGGTCATCACCCCGTCGCCCTCGCCGCCCAGCCACGGCAGGATGAAGGTACGGGTGTAGAACAGCGCGCCGAAGAAGGCGCCGAAGAACATCACCTCGGAGAAGATGAACCACACCATGCCCATGCGGAACGACACGTCGACCTGGCGGTTGTAGTGCCCGGCGATCGATTCGCGGATCACATCGCCGAACCACATGAACAGCGTCGCCACCAGCATCGCGATGCCGGTGAAGAAGGTCCACTTGCCCCAGGACGCGTCGTTGAGCCAACTGGCCACGCCGATCATGGTCACGAACATCGCGATCGAGCCGATGAACGGCCAGCGGCTCTGGCTGGGCACGTAGTAGGCGTTGGCGGTGGCGTCGGTGCTGGGCTGGGCCATGGCAGGCATTCCGGTCGGGTCAGGGAGCCGCGCGCGCGGAACCGGCCAGTTTCGGCGATCCCAGTTCCGCGCTCAGCGCATCGTTCTTGTAGAAGGTGTAGGACAAAGTGATGGTGCTGATGTCGCTGGGCAGGTTGGGATCGACGATGAAGCGCACCGGCATGTCGCGTTTCTCGCCGGCCTGCAGGGTCTGCGCGGTGAAGCAGAAGCACTCGGTCTTGGTGAAGTAGCCGGACGCGCGTGCCGGCGCCACCGACGGCACCGCACTGCCGACGATGGCGTGCGCGCCATCGTTGTGCGCGTAGTACAGCGCCTCGTTGAGTTCGCCCGGCACCACCTGCATGGTCAGCTGCTCCGGATGGAACGACCAGGGCAGCTTGGAGTTCACCCCGCCATCGAACTGCACGGTGACCGTGCGCTTGCCCGCGAGCGGTTTGCCGGCCTGCGGTCCTTCGCCGGGGCCGCGCTCCAGGCGCACGCCGAACACCTTCTCGCAGGCGATGCGGTACAGCGGCACCAGCGAGAAGGTCAGCACGAACACCGCCAGCGCAACGCCGACCAGCTTGAACAGCCCGGCGCTGCTGTGCACCCGCGGCGCTGGCGCGTTCATCGGCCCAACACCCCCGAGAGGACGAAGGCGACGTAGATCGCCAGCGCCACCGCGCCGACCACCAGCGCGGTGCGCACCGCACGTTTGCGGCGCAGGACCAGGTCGTCGAGCGGCGGTTGCGCGGTCATCAGTGGCTGATGTCGTCGTGGGCCAGATCGCCGGGCTTGAGCACCGGCGGCAGGGTGAAGGTGTGCGCCGGTGCCGGCGACGGCACCGTCCACTCCAGGCCGCGCGCGCCTTCCCACGAGCGCGCTTCGGCGCGCGCGCCGTTGCGCAGCGACGCCAGCAGGATGCCGGCCATCAGGAACGGAGTGACGAACATGCCGAACGCACCGATCGAGCTGACCAGGTTCCAGTCGGCGAACACCACGTTGTAGTCGGGGATGCGCCGCGGCATGCCGGCCAGGCCGAGGAAGTGCTGCGGGAAGAACAGCAGGTTGACGAACAGCATCGTCCACCAGAAGTGGAACTTGGCCCAGGTCTCGTTGTACATGCGCCCGGTCCACTTCGGCCACCAGTAGTACACCGCCGCGATCAGCGCGAACACCGCGCCGGTGACCAGCACGTAGTGGAAGTGCGCGACCACGAAATAGGTGTCGTGGTACTGGAAGTCGGCCGGCACGATCGCCAGCATCAGCCCGGAGAAACCGCCGATGGTGAACAGGATGACGAAGGCGATGGCCCACAGCATCGGCGACTCGAAGGTCATCGAGCCCTGCCACATGGTGCTGACCCAGTTGAACACCTTCACCCCGGTGGGGATGGAGATCAGCATGGTGGCGAACATGAAGTAGATCTCGCCGCCCAACGGCATGCCCACGGTGAACATGTGGTGCGCCCAGACGATGAAGCTCAGGAACGCGATCGCCGCGATCGCGTAGACCATCGCCTGGTAGCCGAACAGCGGCTTGCGGCTGAAGGTCGGGATGATTTCGCTGATCACGCCGAACGCCGGCAGGATCATGATGTAGACCTCGGGATGCCCGAAGAACCAGAAGATGTGCTGGTACATCACCGGGTCGCCGCCGCCGGCGGCGTTGAAGAACGAGGTGCCGAAGAACTTGTCGGTGAGCAGCATGGTCACCGCGCCGGCCAGCACCGGCATCACCGCGATCAGCAGGAACGCGGTGATCAGCCAGGCCCAGCAGAAGATCGGCATCTTCAGCAGGTCGATGCCCGGCGCGCGCATGTTGAGCACGGTGGCGATGATGTTGATCGCGCCCATGATCGAGCTGATGCCGGCGACGTGGATGGCGAACACCGAGAAGGCGACGTTGTAGCCGCCCTGCAGCATCAGCGGCGGATACATGGTCCAGCCGCCGGCCGGCGCACCGCCGGGCAGGAACAGGGTCAGCAGCAGCAGAGTGAAGGCCACCGGCAGCAGCCAGAACGACCAGTTGTTCATGCGCGGCAGCGCCATGTCCGGCGCGCCGATCTGCAGCGGGATCATCCAGTTGGCCAGGCCGACGAAGGCCGGCATCACCCCGCCGAAGATCATCACCAGCGCGTGCACGGTGGTCATCTGGTTGAAGAACTCGGGCTTGACGAACTGCAGGCCCGGCTGCGCCAGTTCGGCGCGGATCACCACGCTCATCGCCGCACCGATGACGAACATGGTGAAACTGAAGAGCAGGTACAGCGTGCCGATGTCCTTGTGGTTGGTGGAGAAGAACCAACGCTCGACGAAGCTCTGCTGATGCCCGTGCTCGTCGTGGTGATCGACTGCCGAATGGGCCATGGCGGCTACCTCAGAAAAGGAATGCTGGAGATCAGGCGGCTTGCACGATCAGGTGCGAGTCGGAACGAGGACGCGACAGCCGCGCCTGCGGCGGCGGTGCCGGCGCCTGGGCGTCGGCGGGCGCGGCAGCGGGTTCGGTGGAGGCCGGCGCAGCATCCGGGGCCGCCGCCGGCGTGGCCGGGGCGGGCGCAGCGGCGGGCGCCGGCTTGCGCGATGCCAGCCACTTCTGGAAGTCCTGCTTGCTCACCGCCTCGACCACGATCGGCATGAAGCCGTGGTCCTTGCCGCACAGTTCGGCGCACTGGCCGCGGTACACCCCGGGGGTGTCGATGCTGGTCCAGGCTTCGTTGATGATCCCGGGGATGGCGTCCTGCTTCCAGCCCAGCGCCGGCACCCACCAGGCGTGGATGACGTCGTCGGCGGTGATGACGAAGCGCACCTTGGTGTTCACCGGCAGCACCAGCCGGTTGTCCACGTCGAGCAGGTAGTGCGGGTCGTGCTCGGCCGTCGGCACCGCGCCGCTCTGCCGCAGCCGGTCGGAACTGCGCGCCAGGCGGCTGGTGAACGAGACGTTCTCGCCCAGGTATTCGTAGCGCCACATCCACTGGTAGCCGGTGACCTTCACCGTCATCTCGGCATCGCGTGTGTCGTACATCGCGATCAGCTTGGCCGTGGCCGGCCACGCCATCACGATCAGGATCAGCACCGGGATCACCGTCCACACGATCTCGGCCTTGGTGTTGTGGCTGAACTGCGCCGGCACCGCGCCCTTGGACTTGCGGAACTTGAAGATCGCATAGGCCATCGCGCCGAACACCAGCACGCCGATGACCACGCACACCCACAACGCGACCATGTGCGCGTCGTAGGCGTTGCGCGCGCTCTGGGTGACGCCCCTGCCCATGTTGAGCTGCCACGGCTTGGGATCGGCCGATTGCGCCCACGCCAGCGGTGCGGCCATCGCCGCCGCCAACGCCATCCCGCCCCTGACCGCCTGTTGCACCCACCCGCCGCGTTGCTTCATTGCCTAGACCCCTTGGAGCGTCATCGGTTGCGGCCGGTCACGGCCGCGAGCAAGCCTTCCAGGGTCTGCGCCAGTTGCCGGCGTTCGTCGGGGCCGAGGAATTCGCCGACCCTGACCTGCTTGCCGCTGGATGCCAGCACCACCCTGTCGTCGCCTTCGATCCGCAACCGCACCCAATGCGGGTGGGCGCGGAACGCCGGCGTTCCTGCATTCGGACGGGTCACTTCCACGCAGGCCGGACCCACCCGGATATCCTCTTCGCGCTCGCCGCCACGCCACGACCAATGCAGCGCGAGCGCCACCACGATGCTGTGCAACAGGGCGAACGCAGGCGCGAACACATTGCCGGCGAGCCACCCCAGCCCAGCCACGGCCCACATCGCCCCGGCCAGTGCGACGAACAACAGAACGAATTGCCGGGCATTCAACGCCCGCGGCGGTCGCAGCCGCAGCTGCGTACCCGACCCCTCCGGAGAAAACGGAAACATTTCGATCATGTCGAACCGCCGCTTCCGAACCGCTCGTGCCCGAGCCGCGAGCACGCCTGGATGGTAGCCCCCGGCCTGCGCGGCGGCAAGCGCGCGTTCACCACAAAAAATGCTGTAGCGCAACAAGATGTGCGTTCAGCCTGGACGCGTCCGCCATCGCCGTGGCGATGCCGGCAACCCCCTGCGCGTGCAGGCGCTGACATAAAATAGCGGGCTCTGTCCCTGGCCTTTCCCGCATGAACGCTCTGCCTGGCGCCGGCTCTGTCCCGGCGATGCCGTCCGCGTCTCCTTCGCCCTTGCTGTCCCCCGAACTCCCGCCCGCGCCGCAGGCCCTGCGCGCGGCGATCACCGCCGCCTGGCTCAAGGACGAAGCCGAACACGTACGCGAACTGCTCGAGCAGGCGCGCCTGCCCGCGGCCGACCAGGCCAGGGTGCAGGCGCTGGCCGCCGACCTGGTCACCCGGGTGCGCGCCCGCGCCCAGGACCAGGGCGCGATCGAGGCCTTCATGCGCCAGTACGACCTCGGCAGCGAGGAAGGCGTGCTGCTGATGTGCGTGGCCGAAGCGCTGCTGCGCATCCCCGACCAGGACACCGCCGACAAGCTGATCCGCGACAAGCTCGGCGATGCGGACTGGAAGAAGCACATGGGCGAGAGCGACTCGATCCTGGTCAATGCCTCGACCTGGGGCCTGATGCTCACCGGCAAGCTGGTGCAGATCAACGACCTCACCCGCGCCGACGTGTCCGGCGCATTCAAGCGCCTGATCGGCCGCGTCGGCGAGCCGGTGATCCGCCTGGCGGTGCGCCAGGCGATGAAGATCATGGGCCATCAGTTCGTGATGGGCCGGACCATCGGCGAGGCGCTGACCCGCTCGAAGAAGGGCGACAACGCCCACTACCGCTACTCGTTCGACATGCTCGGCGAAGGCGCGCTGACCATGAAGGACGCGCAGCGCTATCTCGATGCCTACCGCCAGGCGATCCATGCCATCGGCAAGCACTTCGCCGCGCAGCGCCAGCAGGGCGGCGGCAAGGACGCGGTGTTCGCCGCGCCCAGCATCTCGATCAAGCTCTCGGCGCTGTATCCGCGCTACGAGCACGCCAAGCGCGCGCGGGTGATGGCCGAACTGGTACCCGGCGTGCTGGAACTGGCGCAACTGGCCAAGTCCTACGGCATCGGCTACACGGTCGATGCCGAAGAAGCCGACCGCCTGGAACTGTCGCTGGACATCATCGAGGCCACCTTCTCCGATCCCTCGCTGGACGGCTGGGAAGGCTATGGGCTGGCGGTGCAGGCGTACCAGAAGCGCACCCCGTACACGATCGATTTCCTCGCCGACCTGGCGCGCCGCGTCGGCCGCCGCATCCCGGTGCGCCTGGTCAAGGGCGCCTACTGGGACGCGGAGATCAAGCGCGCGCAGGTCGAGGGCCACCCGGGCTATCCGGTGTTCACCCGCAAGCAGAACACCGATGTGTCCTACCTGGCCTGCGCCAAGCGCCTGTTCGCGCACAGCGACGCGCTGTATCCGATGTTTGCCACCCACAACGCGCAGACCATCGCCGCGGTGCGCGCCATCGCCGGCGGTCGCGACTACGAACACCAGAAGCTGCACGGCATGGGCGACGACCTCTACGCCGAGGTGATCCCCGCCGACCGCCTCGGCGTGCCCTGCCGCGTGTACGCGCCGGTGGGTTCGCACGAGGACCTGCTGCCCTACCTGGTGCGGCGCCTGCTGGAGAACGGCGCCAACTCCAGCTTCGTCAACCGCATCACCGACGAAGACGTGGCCATCGAAGACCTGATCCGCGACCCGGTCGAGGCCGTGTCCGCGTTCGCCTCCATCCCGCATCCGAAGATTCCGCTGCCGGTCGATCTGCTGCGCAGCCAGAACCACAACAGGAAGAACTCCATGGGCGCCAACCTCGCCAACGACAACGATCTGCGCGCGCTGGCCGACCAGCTCAACACCGCGCTCAAGCCCTGGCAGGCCGCGCCGCTGGTACCCGGCGCGGTGATCGCCGGCGACGCCCTGGCGGTCGCCAACCCGGCCGACCATCGCCAGATCGTCGGCCACTGGAAGCCGGCCGATGCCGACACCGTGGAGAAGGCGCTGAGCAACGCCGCGGCCGCCTATCCGGCCTGGAACCGCACCCCGGCCGCCAGCCGCGCCACCATCCTCGAACACGCCGCCGACCTGCTGGAAGCGCGCATGCCCGAGTTCATGGCGCTGTGCGTCAAGGAAGCCGGCAAGACCCTGCCCGACGGCGTCGCCGAAGTGCGCGAAGCGGTGGATTTCCTGCGCTACTACGCCGGCCAGGCGCGCGCGCAGTTCGGTGCGCCCGAGCGCCTGCCCGGGCCGACCGGCGAATCCAACGAACTGCAGCTGCACGGCCGCGGCGTGTTCGTGTGCATCAGTCCGTGGAATTTCCCGCTGGCCATCTTCCTCGGCCAGGTCGCCGCGGCGCTGGCCGCCGGCAACAGCGTCATCGCCAAGCCGGCCGAGCAGACCAACCTGGTCGGCCATGCCGCGGTGAAGCTGCTGCACGAAGCCGGCGTGCCGGAGGCGGTGGTGCAGTTCCTGCCCGGCGACGGCGCCACCGTCGGCGCCGCGCTGACCCGCGATCCGCGCGTGGCCGGCGTCGCCTTCACCGGCTCCACCGACACCGCCCGCGCGATCAACCGCGCGCTGGCCGCGCGCGATGCCGCCATCGGCGTGCTGATCGCCGAGACCGGCGGCCAGAACGCCTTCATCGCCGACTCCTCGTCGCTGCCGGAAGCGGTGGTCAAGGACGCGATCTCCAGCGCCTTCATCTCCGCCGGCCAGCGCTGCTCGGCCGCGCGCGTGCTGTTCGTGCAGGACGACATCGCCGACAAGGTGATGACCATGCTGGCCGGCGCCATGGCCGAGCTGAAGGTCGGCGACCCCGGCCTGCTGTCCACCGACGTCGGCCCGGTGATCGATGCCGATGCGCTGCAGATTCTCACCGATCACGCCGCACGCATGGACCGCGAAGCGCGCGCGATCGCCGTGGCCGCCACCGACGCCGCTACCGCGCACGGCAGCTTCTTCGCCCCGCGCGCCTACGAGCTGCAGTCGCTGACGCAGCTGCAGCGCGAGATCTTCGGCCCGGTGCTGCACGTGATCCGCTGGAAGGCCGATCAGCTCGACGCGGTGATCGACCAGATCAACGCCACCGGCTACGGCCTGACCCTGGGCGTGCATTCGCGCATCGACGAGACCATCGAGCGCATCGCCTCGCGCGTGGCGGTGGGCAACGTCTACGTCAACCGCAACCAGATCGGCGCGGTGGTCGGCGTGCAGCCGTTCGGCGGCCAGGGCCTGTCCGGCACCGGCCCCAAGGCCGGCGGCCCGCACTACCTGCTGCGCTTCGCCACCGAGAAGGTGGTGACGGTCAACACCACCGCCGCCGGCGGCAACGCCTCGCTGCTGACCCTGGGCGACTGACCGGCCCGCTTCGGCGCAGCGTTCCGTCCGGAACCTGCGCTGAGCGCAGCCTGCCGCAGCGCGCAGCGCACGCTGCGGACAGGCATAAAAAAAGCCCCGCCGAAGCGGGGCTTTTTCGTGGAACTGCGAAGCGCCTGCGATCAGAACTTGTAGTTGACCGAGGCCGCCAGCACGTTGCCGCTCACTTCGTAGTCGCCGACAAGACGGTTGCCGGTGGCGCTGGTGGTGGCGATGCTCGGATCGTTGGTGAACAGGTGGGTGTAGCCGAAGCTGTACTCGGTCTGCTCGGACGGCTTCCAGGTCAGACCCAGCGAGACCCACTTGCGGCTCGCGTCCGGCACGCGCACGTCGCGGTGCTGGTCGGTGGTCGGGGTCTGGTCGTAGGCCAAGCCGCCACGCAGGGTCAGCGTGTCGCTCATGCGGTAGTCGGCGCCCAGCGACACGAAGGTGGTGTCGCGGTACGAGAAGTCCAGCACGCTGTCGGGCTGGTTGGAGGCGAAGTCGACGGTGACCTTGTCGAACTTGCTCCAGGCGGTGCGGGTGACGTCGGCCATCACCGTCCACTGCTCGTTGATGTCGTGGGTGAAGCTGGCGGTGGCGCTGGCCGGCAGCTTGACGGTGGCGCGGCCCTTGGTGTCGACGAAGGTGCCCGGCGCGGCGAAGGCCAACACGGTGGCGGCATTGCCCGGCACGGTGAAGTCGGCGTCGCCGTCGGTGATCTTGTGCTCGACCTGCGAGCGGTAGCTGAAGCCGATGTGGGTGTGCTCGTCGACGCTGAACAGGCCGCCCAGGGTGAAGCCGACCGCGGTGTTGTCGCCCTTGATGCGCGAGAAACCGTCGGCGCTGCCCGGCGCGAAGCCCGGCACGCGGCGCGAGGCCAGGACGGTGCCGAAGTCGATGGCGTTGGTCAGTTCGATGTTCAGGCGCTCGGCGAACACGGACGCGCCGAAGGACACGTACGGGTTGACGTCGTAGGAGAAGGCGAAGTTCAGGTCGATCGCCTGCAGTTCGGTCTTCACGCCGTTGTAGCGGCCGACCCAGTCGCGGTCGTATTCGGTCTTGAAGCCGAACGGCACGGTCAGCGAGGTGCCGAAGTGCATGTTGTTGTTTTCGCCGAACGGCATGTGGAAGTACGCGGCCGGAACCGGCGCGATCATGCCGGCGTCGCCGCCACGGCCACCGGAGATCGGCTGGCCGTTGGCGTAGGTGCCGCCGTTGCCCTGGTACTTGGCCGAGAACTGGATGGCGCTGACGTCGGCCTGGAACACCTTGCCGTCGAGCTGGCGCATGCCGGCCGGGTTCACGGCGATGATCGAGGCATCGCCGGGGGCGCTACCGGAGCCGGCGAAGGCGCGGCCCAGACCCTTGGCGCTGTTCTCCTTGAGCTGGAACGCGGCGCCGTGCGCCTGGCCCATGGCCAGCGCGCCGACGATGCCGACGGCCAGAGCGGTGAAACGGACGAACTGGGTTGCGTTTTGCATGGCTAGCTTTCTCCGGAAGACGAGTGTCTGTGTTCGCGCCTGCGCCTTCCCGGACCGGAATGGTCCAGGAATGCGCGCCGGAGTCCCCTCCCGACATACGACGCCGTATGCGAGTATACCCCGCACCGTTAACTAAACAATAACGACATGATGCGTTCAGCTTCGTGTGGAGTCGGGGTGCGTTCAGCCGGATGAAGTCGTTATCGTGGCGTCCCTGGCGGTCTCCGGCTCCCCCGTTCCCTCGCATGTTCGTTTCCATCCCCTCCCGCGAACGCACCACGCTGCGCTGGGCCACGCCGTTGTTGTTCGCGGCGATGTGGCTGGCCTTCCTGTGGTCGATCAGCCGCCCCGACGAGGCGCGCGCGACCCTGTGGCTGGACTGGGGCGCGCTCTCGGCCGGGGTGGGCAGCCCGCGCGACTGGCTGGCCACGGTGCAGGACGGCAGCGTGCTGCGCCTGTTC
This sequence comes from Xanthomonas sp. LMG 12462, assembly GCF_009192885.1. Lineage (NCBI taxonomy): Bacteria > Pseudomonadati > Pseudomonadota > Gammaproteobacteria > Lysobacterales > Lysobacteraceae > Xanthomonas > Xanthomonas sp. LMG 12462. The sequence goes on from NZ_NMPP01000077.1 coordinate 132,293, forward strand.
ACCGCGCTGTTCCTGCACGCCGATTGGTCGCACCTGCTCGGCAACCTGGTGTTCCTGCTGATCTTCGGCCTGCCCGCCGAACGCGTGCTGGGGCCGTGGCGGTTTCTGCTGCTGTTCCTGGGCGGCGGGGCGATTTCCAACCTGGCCGCGGTGTTCGCGGTCGGCACCCCGGACCGGGTGATCATCGGCGCCAGCGGCGCGGTCTCGGCGCTGATCGGCACCTACCTGGCGCTGTTCCCGCGAGCCAAGCTCGGCGTGGTGCTGCCGCTGGGGCTGTTCCTGGAATTCGTGCGCGCCCCGGCCTCGCTGCTGATCGGCACCTGGGCGGCGCTGCAGGTGGTGTTCGCCTACATCGGCCCGGCCTTCGGCATGGTGGCGTGGTCGGCGCACCTGGCCGGCTTCGCCTTCGGCATGGTCTACGGGCTGTACGTGCGCGCGGCGATCGCGCGGCGGCTGCGCAAGCGCAAGGGCTTCTGAGCCGCCTGCGGCAACGGCGCCCGTATACTGCGCGCATGTTCAAGCACCTGTACAAAGTGACTTTCCTCAACCACGGCAAGGTCTACGAGCTGTATTGCCAGCACGTCGGCAGCAGCCATCTGTGGGGCTTCACCGAGATCGGCACGCTGGTGTTCGACGTGCACGACGGGCTGGTGATCGATCCCACCGAGGAACGCCTGCGCGAGGAGTTCGGCGACACCAAGACGCTGCATCTGCCGATGCAGAGCATCGTGCGCATCGAGGAAGTGGAGAAGAAGGGCCAATCGACGATCCGCGACGCGGCCACCGGCGAGAAGGTGGTCACGCCGTTCCCGATGCCCGGCAAGCCACGCTGAGCCGATGCGCATCCTGATCGCCGACGACTATCAGGATGCGGTGCGCCACCTGCCCTGCTTCGCGCGGCTGCAGGCGCACAGCGTGCAGGTGCTGACCGCGCTGGCGCCCGATCGCGAGACCTTCGTTCGGCACGCCGCCGAGGCCGAGGCGCTGGTGCTGATCCGCGAGCGCACCCGCATCGACGCCGCCTTGCTGGCGCGACTGCCGAAGCTGCGCCTGATCAGCCAGACCGGGCGGATCGGCGAACACCTCGACCTGGCCGCCTGCACCGCGCGCGGCGTGGCCGTGGCCGAAGGCGTCGGCGCGCCGGTGGCACCGGCGGAACTGACCTGGGCGCTGCTGATGGCCGCCAGCCGGCGCCTGCCCGCTTACCGCGATGCGCTGCGTGCCGGGCACTGGCAGGCCACCGGCGAAGCGCAGCTGGGCCGCAGCCTGGACGGGCTGACCCTCGGCATCTGGAGTTACGGCAAGATCGGCCGCCGCGTCGCCGCCTACGGCCGCGCCTTCGGCATGCGCGTGCAGGTATGGGGGAGCGAGGACAGTTGTGCGCAAGCGCGCGCCGACGGCTTTGCGGTCGCCGCCAGCCGCGAGGCGTTGTTCGCCGAGAGCGATGTGCTGACGCTGCATCGCCGCCTGGTCGCGGCCACCCGCCACCAGATCGGACTGGACGACCTGCTGCGGATGAAATCGGACGCCCTGCTGGTCAACACCAGCCGCGCCGAACTCATCGCGCCCGGCGCGCTGCTGGCCGCGTTGGACGCCGGCCGTCCCGGACAGGCGGCACTGGACGTGTTCGAGCAGGAACCGGTTCTGGATCCTCAGCATCCGCTGCTGCGGCATCCGCGGGTGCTGGCGACGCCGCACCTGGGCTACGTCGAACAGAGCAGCTACGACCTGTATTTCGGCGCCGCCTTCGACAACGTGCTGGCCTTCGCCGCCGGCACGCCGCAGGGCCTGGCCAATCCCGAAGTCCTCACCGTCGCCGACTGAGCGACTGGCCACCGCCGCCGCGCAGCGGCTACGCCGCGCGCGATGGCGAGGCGGGCCGCCGTCGGCTCAGGTACCGGAGGCCGGCGCAGGCTCGGTCTTGTCGGAGCCGGTCTTGTCGGACTCGGTCTTGGCAGGCTCGGGCTTGGCCGGTTCCGCCGCCGGCTGCTTCGCCGGGGCGGCCTTCGGCGCCGCGCCCGCCGGCTTGTGCGCCGGCTTGGCCTTGCCCTTGCCGGCCGGTGCCGCCGCGGCCGCCCGCGCCACCGCGCCGGGCTGCTTCAGTTCGGCCAGCGCCTGCGCGATCGGGCCGTCGCCCGGCAGCACGTCGCCGGCGGTGTAGCCCTCGGCGCCCTCGTCGTCGCCATGCAGGTGGCCCGGCAGGGTCGCTTCGCTGTAGTCGGCGATCGCCGCCGGCTTGTCGGCATCGTCCGCGCTGGCCTCCGGATGCAGCACCACGTCGGGCACGATGCCGCTGGCCTGGATCGACTTGCCGCTGGGGGTGTAGTACCGCGCCGTGGTCAGCTTGACCGAGTCGCCATTGTCCAGCGGCAGCACGGTCTGCACCGAACCCTTGCCGAAGGTGCGGCTGCCGACGATGCGCGCGCGCTTGTTGTCGCGCAGCGCACCGGCCAGCACTTCCGAGGCGCTGGCCGAACCGGCATCCACCAGCACCACCATCGGCGCGCCGTTGAGCAGGTCGCCGGGGGTGGCGTCGAACTTGGAATCGCTGACCGAGATGCGCCCGCGGGTGCTGACGATGGTGCCCTTGTCGAGCACGTCGTCGGCCACCTGCACCGCCGCGGTCAGCAGGCCGCCCGGATTGCTGCGCAGGTCCAGCATCAGGCCGCGCAGCTTGCCGCCGGCCTGCGCCTGCAACTGCTGCAACTGCTTGTGGAAATCGGCGCCGGTGTCGGCCTGGAAGGTGCTGATGCGGATGTAGCCGTAGCCGGGTTCGAGCATGCGGCTGCGCACGCTGGCCACGCGGATGGTCTGCCGGGTCAGGGTCACGTCGAACGGCTTGGCGACCTTGTCGCGGGCGATGGTCAGTACGACCTTGCTGCCCGGCTCGCCGCGCAGCGGCTCCATCGCCTTGACCGCGCTGATCGGCTTGCCGTCGATGGCGATGATGATGTCGCCCGAGCGCAGGCCGGCGCGCGCGGCAGGCGTGTCGTCGATCGGCGACACCACCTTGAGCGTGTTGTCCGGCAGCTGCAGCAGCTCCACGCCGATGCCGTCGTAGGCGCCGCTGGTCTGCTCGTCGAAGGCTTCGGCGTCTTCCTTGCTGAAATACGTGCTGTGCGGATCCAGGTCCAGCAGCAGGCCGCGGATGGCGGACTGCATCAGCTTCTTGTCGTCGACCGGATCGACGTAGGCTTCCTTCACCGCGTTGTAGACCGCCACGTAGCGGCGGATCTCGTCCAGCGGCACCTTGGCACTGGCCGATTCGGTGGAATCCGGATCGTCGGCGCTGGCCGCCGGGGCCGTGGGCGTCTGCGCCTCGGCGCGTTGCGCCATCGACGGCAGCGGCGCCAGAGCGAGCAACAGGGCTGCGGACAGGACTACGCGCATGAAGCACTCCGATTGGGGAAGACCCGCACCGTGCACGGCGCGGTTGTCCGGATTATGCGCGAAGCCGAGCTAAATTCGCGTTGAACGCGCCGCGCCGGCGTGGCTCAGCGGCGCTGCAGCCACGACGCCGGATCCACCGGCTGGCCATTGCGACGCAGTTCGAAGTACAGCGCCGGGCGGCCCTGCCCGCCGGAATTGCCGACCTTGGCCACCGCATCGCCGCGCTTGACCTTGGCGCCCGCGTCGCGCAGCAGGGTGTCGTTGTGCGCGTACAGGCTCATGTAGCCATTGCCGTGGTCCACGATCAGGATCATGCCGTAGCCGGTCATCCAGTCGGAGAACACCACCGTGCCGTCGGCGACCGCGGTGACGGTGCTGCCGGCGGGCGCGGCGATCAGCACGCCGCTGCTGGTGCGCCCATCGGGCAGCCTGCCGCCGTAGCGCGCGATCAGGTCGCCCGACAGCGGCCAGCCCAGGCCACCGACCTTCAGCGGCGGTGCCGAGGCGACCACCTTGGGCGGTATCTTGCCGCCGCCACGCCCGGCCTTCGCCGCGGCCTTGGCCTGCGCCGCCTGTTCGGCCGCCTCGCGCCTGGCCGCGGCGCGGCGCTCGGCCTCGGCGCGGGCGGCGGCGGCACGCAGGTTGGCGAGCAGGGTTTCCAGCGCCTTGGCATCCTGGCCCAGCGCCTTCTCGCGTTCGCTGCGGTCCTGGTAGCGCTGATCCAGCTCCGAGACCACGCTGGCGCGCTGCTTGCGGTCGCGCTGCAGCGCCTGGGCCTGTTCCTGCTGGCGGCGCTGGGCCTCGCTCAGTTGCTGCTTCTGTTCGACGACCTCGCGCTGCACCTGTTCCAGCGCCTGCAGTTCGTGGGTCAAGGTCGCGATGCGCTGCGCGCGCTCGCGCTGCAGATAACGGTGATACGCCAGCAGGCGGTTGGCATCGGCCACGCGGTCCTGCGCCAGCAGCAGCTTCAGCGGCGCATTGCCGCCGATGGCATAGGCCGCCCGCAGCAGCTGCGCCAGTTCGGCGCGCTGGCGCGTCAAGCCACTGCGCAGGCCATCGCGCTTGCGTTCGAGCTCGGCCAGGGTCTGCTGGTGCCGCTGCAGCGCCTGTTGCGTCTGCGCCAGACTGCGGCCGGTGACGGCGACCTTTTCGTCGGCCTCGCGCAACTGGCGTGCGGCGTCGCCGCGCTTGCCTTCCAGTTGCCGGCGCTCCTCGGCCACGCTCTTCAGCTCGCTGCGCACCTTTTCCAGGCGCTTCTCGGCCTCGCGCGGATTCTGCGCCGCGGCTACGCCGGCGGTCAGCAGCCACGTCAGCGCCAGCAGGCGGCGCACAAGGCCGCGCCAGTGTCCGGGCGCACGCCGCCCGGCCGCGCGGGGCGCGGCGGAATGCGATGGAACAGGCGCGGCTGCGGGCAAGCGAGGGTCCAGTGACTTCAGGCAGGTGTGGATTGTAGCGAAGCGTGTTGTGATCGCCCCACGATTGATTGCGGCCGCATCGCCGGCGCCCGGGAGGTGAAGGATGAAACGCATGCATCTGGTGGTTGTGCTGGCGCTGGCCCTGACGGCTGGTCCGGCGTTCGCGGGCGAAGGCATCAGCAAGGTCAACGGCAGCATCACTGCCGACGCCGGCAAGCAGTACGGCGATCTGGAAACGGTCAACGGCAGCATCACCGTCCAGTCCGGCGCCCAGGTGGGCAGCGTGGAAACGGTCAACGGCAGCGTCAAGGTCGCCGACGGCGCGCAGACCAAGGGCTTGTCCACGGTCAACGGCGGCATCACCCTCGGCGAGCGCGCACAGGTCGCCGGTTCCATCGAAACCGTCAACGGCGGCATCTTCGTCGACCGCGGCGGCCGCGTCGGCGGCGGCATCGAGAGCGTCAACGGCAGCATCGGCCTGGTCGCCACGCAGTTGGACAAGGGCATCGAGACGGTCAACGGCGACATCACCGTCGGCCACGATTCGCATGTCGGTGGCGGCATTTCGATCAACAAGCCCAGTTTCAGCATGTCGTTCAAGCCGACGCGCAAGCCACGGGTCATCGTCGGCCCGCGTGCGGTGGTGGACGGCCCGCTGCGCTTCGAGCGCGAAGTGACCCTGTACGTGCATCGCAGCGCCAAGACCGGGCCGATCACCGGCGCCACCGCGCTGCCCTTCGACGGCGACACCGCGCCGAACAACTGAGCCATGCCGCGACGACGCGCCCGCCCGGGCGCGCGCGGCTTGCCTATAGAATCCAGGGTTCCCTCGCCATCAGGAGCCCCCATGTCCCGCAAGCTCGTGCTGTGCCTGGCCGCAGCCGCCGCGCTGACCGCGTGCAAACGCGAAGCGCCTGCCCCGGCCGCCGACACCGCGCCACCGGCCGCGGCGCCCGCACCCGCTGCGGCGCCCACGCACGCGTTCTCCACCGGAATCGCACCGGCGGACTTCGCGGAACTGGTCAAGACGCTGTCCTCCGATGCCTTCGAAGGCCGCGGTCCGGGTACGCCTGGCGAAGACAAGACGGTCAGCTACATCCGCGACCAGATGCAGCGCATCGGCCTGCAACCGGGCAACGGCGACAGCTGGTTCCAGGACGTGGCGATGACCGAGACCACCGCGGCGCCGGGCACCACGCTCACCATCGCCCACGACGGCGCAGCACGGCAGCTGGCCTTCGGCACCGACATGGTGGTGGGCACGCGCACCGGCCAGCCCGAGGTCAAGCTCGATGGCAGCGACATGGTCTTCGTCGGCTACGGCGTGGACGCGCCGGAGCAGAAGTGGAACGACTATGCCGGCCAGGACTGGAAGGGCAAGACCGTGGTGATGTTCGTCAACGACCCCGGCTTCCACACCGGCGACGGCAGCCTGTTCGAAGGCAAGCGCATGACCTACTACGGGCGCTGGACCTACAAGTTCGAGGAAGCCGCGCGCAAGGGCGCCGCCGCCGCGTTGATCGTGCACGACACGCCCGGCGCCAGCTACGGCTGGGACGTGGTCAAGAACTCCTGGTCCGGCGCGCAGTACGACCTGCCGGCGAAGGACGATCCGGAGCCGCGCATTCCGGTGCAGGGCTGGCTCACCGCCGAGGCGGCCAAGCAGCTGTTCGCCGACGCCGGCCTGGACCTGGCGCAGGCCTACAAGGACGCCAGCAAGCGCGGCTTCAAGCCGGTCCCGCTGAAGGCCAAGCTTTCGGTGGACCTGAAGAGCACCATCGCCGAGAAGACCTCGCGCAACGTGGTCGGCGTGCTGCCCGGCAGCAGCCGTGCCGACGAAGCGGTGCTGTACATGGCGCACTGGGATCACCTGGGCAAGCACGAGGGCGAACCCGGCGACAACATCTACAACGGTGCGGTCGACAACGCCACCGGCGTGGCCGGCATCCTCGAAATCGCCGAGGCGTTCGCGCACCAGCAGCCCAAGCCCGAGCGTTCGGTGGTGTTCCTGGCGGTGACGCTGGAGGAGTCGGGGCTGCTTGGTTCCAAGTACTACGTGGCGCATCCGACCTTCCCGCTGAACAAGATCGCAGGCGTCATCAACCTCGATGCGATGCCGGTAGCCGGGCGCGCCAAGGACCTGGTGGTCAACGGGTTCGGCAGCTCGCAACTGGAAGATATGCTCAAGCCGATCGCCGCCGCGCAAGGCCGCGTGCTGCACTCCGAGGACGCACCGCAGAGCGGGTTCTACTTCCGATCCGATCACTTCAACTTCGCCAAGGCCGGTGTGCCGGCGCTGTACATCGACGGCGGCGAAGACCTGGTCGACGGCGGCATCGAGGCCGGGCGCCGTGCCGCGGCAGAGTACGCCAAGCGCTATCACACGCCGGCCGACGAGTACGATCCGGCGACCTGGAAGCTCGACGGCGTGATGGACGACCTGCAGGCCGTGTACGGCGTCGGCAAGGAACTGGCCGCCGGCGACAGCTGGCCGAACTGGTACGCGGACAATCCGTTCAAGGCCGCACGCGACAAGATGATGGGCAGGCCGACGTCGTTGCCGGCGGCCGAGCCTGCCGCCGGCAAGTAGGCGGCGGCTTCCTTCGTGTCATGGCAGCGGCGCTTCGGCGCCGTTGTCGTCTCTGCCCCCATCGGTCGCGTGGCGCACCGGGCATCGTCGCTGCCACCACCTCGTGCAGATCGCTTACCGCATGCAGCGGTGCGCGGTTGCCGGACGTCTTCCGAGCGCCTCGAATGCCGATCGGAAGCCCACGCGTAGAGCACTTCGGCCGCGACGAGAGCTACCGCCACAGAAACGCCCGGGCATGCGCTGCCCGGGCTTTCACGGGATGACGATGACGCATGACGTGACCGCGGCGGCTGACCGCCACGGTCGCCGTCGGCTCAGGCGGCCTGCTTGGCCTGCCCCAGGCTGGCCATGTCGATGACGAAGCGGTACTTCACGTCGCCCTTGAGCATGCGCTCATAGGCCTCGTTGATCTGCGCCATCTCGATCGTTTCGATGTCGGACACGATGCCGTGCTTGGCGCAGAAATCCAGCATCTCCTGGGTCTCACGGATGCCGCCGATCAGCGAACCGGCCAACTGGCGCCGCTTCATGATCAGGTTGAACACCGTCGGCGACGGATGCGGCTCGGCCGGCGCGCCGACCAGGGTCATGGTGCCATCGCGCTTGAGCAGGGTCAGGAACGCATCCAGATCGTGCGGGGCCGCGACGGTGTTGAGGATGAAATCGAAGCTGTTGCTGTGCGCTGCCATCTCCTCGGCGTTCTTCGACACCACCACCTCGCTCGCCCCCAGGCGCAGCGCGTCCTCGCGCTTGCCGGCCGAGGTGGTGAACAGCACCACGTGCGCGCCCATCGCATGAGCAATCTTCACGCCCATGTGCCCGAGGCCACCCAGCCCAACGATGCCGACCTTCTTGCCCGGGCCGACCTTCCAGTGATTCAGCGGGGAATACGTGGTGATGCCGGCGCACAGCAGCGGCGCCACCGCCGCCAGTTGCTCGGCATCGTGGCGAATATGCAGCGTGTACTTCTCATCGACCACGATGTGATCGGAGTAGCCGCCATACGTGTTCTCGCCGCCGAACATCGGACCGTTGTAGGTGCCGACGAAGCCGTTCTCGCAGTACTGCTCCTCGCCATCGGCACAGGAAGCGCAATGCCGACAGCTGTCGACCATGCAGCCGACACCGGCAAGATCGCCGACCTTGAAGGCACTGACCTGGTCGCCCACCGCGGTGATGCGACCGACGATTTCATGGCCCGGCACCGACGGGTACTGGGTGTTGTGCCACTCGTTGCGGGCGGTGTGCAGATCCGAGTGGCAGACGCCACAGTAGAGGATCTCGATACTGACGTCGTGCGCACCGAGCGCACGGCGCTCGAAGGTGAACGGGGTCAGCGGCTGATCGGACGCCTTGGCGGCGTATCCATTGGCTTGGCTCATGGGGAAGGCCTCGTGGTGGGTGAAAGGGGCCGAAGGGCGGTGCGCGAGGCAGGCAGAGATGCCCACGCGGTCGCCGAAATCGGGAAAAAGTCTAAGCGGCGTGGCATGAAACGCACGCATCGCCACATGGAACGGTGCGATGCGCTTGCTCTGAATCCGCAGTAGAAACTGACAAGTGTGGATTGGCGCACATGTTCGGCTGAACGTAGCCGCACTCCATCGATGGCGTGCGGGCGGAATGCCTGCGCTCATCCACGGCACGACGGACGGGCTGCGCTGCGGCACGTCTCGATGCGCGCTCTTGCGCATCTCATAGCGCGGCACATCTTCCGAGGGGCAGGGAACCGAGCCCCTCTCCCGCCGGGAGAGGGGTTGGGGTGAGGGGACGCAGCGCGTAGCGCTCGCCTGGATCTGACGATGCGAGGCTTCGCCCGTACCCTCATCCGCCCCTTCGGGGCACCTT